>NZ_JAENSQ010000008.1:0-252178 GCF_016613125.1 Pseudomonas sp. MF6776 | reverse complement strand
GACCGTCGAAGCCGTCAATCGGACAGTAGCGAGGATCAATCTACGCCCGCGCAAGCGCTTGGGCTGGAAGACGCCGTACGAAGTGCATACAGGGGTGAGCGTTGCACTTATGTGTTGAATTCAGGGCTGATCTTTTGTTGTTTTCGCGTTATTTGCTGTTTTTTGTATTTCGTCCTTAATATAGGTTTCAAATCTATCCAGCCTTTTGCCTGCTTCTTCACCGACAGGCTGTAAGCATAGTGGGCAATTCTCACCAGCCTTGGGTGGAAAATCTCCGACAGGTGACACATCCATCACAAAGGCTTTAGCCGATGTCCACAAGGTCTTCCACACCTCATTTCCAATTTTCTGAATCGGAAGGTTTGCGAAGGTACTAGTTCTAAGTTTTTCTGATGCGTCAAAGGTTTCTCGTTGGTTTTCGATAAGCTTCGCGAAGCCTGCGAAACTCTCCTCAGAGATTAATGTGTTTGCTTTTTTTAAAGTATTTAGTAGAGGTTTGGCAGAGTTGACTATTTTTATAAGATTTTTTTAAGTTCTTCAGCGGATTGTGATTTAAGGGTTCTAAGCTCTGTTTGAATGTTGTTTAAATCAAGCAGTTCTTGCTCAGTTATGCAAAATGAAGTAAGTTCGCTTGAGGAAGTTTTTGCAGAAAGCGAATTTATGAATTTACCTGCTTTTGTAGAGAGTTCAACTGCAGGAACTACTATTGGGTTTTTAAGAGGTTTTATTTTTTCGTCGACTGTAGACCGTATTTTGTTACACATGTCAACCAGTTCATCTAGTATGTGAAGGCCTGCAGGTCGGTAGTCTAACTCCCCTTCTTTTTCTATATAGTGAAATGCTGACTTTGAATCGAATACGCGAATTGATTTTAGAGCTATTATCTCGTCGCCTTTGTAGGTCCAGTTAATGTCATTAAAAGCCAATCCACCTTCGTTAAACGAAATTTTTGCATTTGAATTAAGTTTTGAGGGTGTAAAAGCATTTCCTATGACTGCGGGTTTTTCACCTCGAGTCAAACATGCATTTTTCAAGATCCTAGAGTAGCTTGACTTGCCTGAACCATTATCTCCATAGATAACGGTTAACCCTATGTTTGAGAATTTTAAAATTTGGGTGTTTTCCAAGGCTGAGATATTTTCTGTAGGCCCAATTGAGCTTAATGTAACTGGCTTTTCCTCTATTTCAAAACCTTCTGCCGAGATGCTTGAGTTATAATTTTCATAATCTTCGATTGACTCAGGAAAGCCAGATTCTCTTCGAGCCAATTTATAGATTAATTCTTGATTTGCTCCTGTAAGCTCTTGTTTTTCTATAAGCAGTCTAACTGTGTGTTTCCACCAAATCGGTCGACCAGTTTTATTGGCCCACTCCACTATCTTTGCTATAGCAGTCATTTTTTTTGCTCCTGTTTTTTGTTTTTATCGTCGTACATGACTTATTTGTTACGTATAAGGCGTTGCTAATGCGTCTTGCGGGAATTAAATTTTCATACGTTTATTTTTATTTTCATTAAACCGAGCGCGTATTTGCCACTCTTTACGAGACTAGCGGAGAAGCGTCATATTGCTAGTATTTGGATGGTAAAAAGACCTCCGACCTTCGTCGGAGATCTCGTATAGTCTAAATTGTGCAGGGGGTAGTTTGGCAGGAGAAAAAATTCGGACACCCGCCGGTGCAGAATATTCGGAGGGCGATAGGTGAACCTTAGATTTTATTAATTACCAGAACGCGGGTGCCATGCTGTCCTGTTCACGCCTCGACAGCCCTAATGCCCCAGCGACCGTCGGCCATTGACTGACTATTTCTTGGTAATTTTCAATGAGTTGCTCGGCTTCGCTCCCGCTAACCCGAAAATACCCTGCCACTTCCCTCGCCAACTCCAAATCCAAGGCGTTGTCGGAGTCCGTGATGTTCAGCTTCAACCCATCCGCATGCGCCACCGGGTTCATGTCATACGCTGCCGACAAGCGCCACCCTCGACCAGGATCCAGAACAAAACCATGGTTGCGGAGGTGGTCGTCGGTGTTGGATACGAGGATGTTGAAGACAATTCGCGACCACAGTTCACGAAGGTCTGCGTTGGGTTCCGAGCCGTGTTCCATGATTACTTCCGCCAATTCAAGATAGCTGGCGCCGGTTGAGGCGTCGTCGCCGTCGACGCGGTTGGTCATGGTCATGGCTGATGCGAAGTGATGTCGGCCGCCGCGCGCGGTTCGGTCGAAACGCTTCACCAGGAAGCAGTGGTGATCGCTTGCGTAGCGTCGGGCCATGCCGGTGGCAACACGTAGACCACAGTTGACCGCCAAAGCGTTTACTACAAATTCCCAACCACCAACATCGTAGTCATCCCTCGTACTTGGGAATTTGGCGATCCACAGTTGGCCGAACTCGTCGACGACGCTGGCTTTCGGTCTGGCGCCGCCCAGTGAGCCGCCCGGTGCGATGAGCATTCTTAGCCATTCGCGGCCATCGATGGCTGTGTTGTCCCTGTCGTTTTCCAGAGCGAGACTTGCCTGCTCTAACGCGCGTAGCTCGACAAAGGGTGGAGCGGCAATCCCGTCGCGGTCGTCGAGGAAGTTGCCTTCGTCATTGAGTTTGTAGCGAAGGGCGCCGACACGGAAAAGGTCGTGTACGCCAAGCAGGTAATCGGATTCGAACAGCTTGCTGTCCTTGGGAATCAAGCCGTCACGAATGTCCCTTTCCAAGCGGCGTTTCATCAGCAGTTGGCCCCAACGATCGGGGCTCGAGTCTGCAAAGACGCCAAAGCGGCTCTGATGTTCGCCGGGGAATTGGCGGCCTTCGAAGGGGCTGATGCGCGGGTCTAGAGTTATGGAACTCAACTCGGGATCGGCCAACGCTTTCGGGTCGTACTCAAATTCGAACACGTTGATGTTGCGTGTTTTCCTCGCGTGCAGAAATCCGAGGCGTCTGGCGCCTTCCAAGGATTCCCAGTCTGCATAAACAGCAATCAGCGTCATTCTTCACCTGTTGGGGGGCCGGCCTTTTTCTTCTTGTTCAAAAGGCTGGAGAGTGAGTGTGTGTTGAATGGGAAGTCAGCCGGAATTTTCGTGGTAGTGGCGGCATCGATAACGTTTGAAGTCCCGACGTGTTCGGGTGAGCCCTTTTTTACCGCGCTGGCTGCTCGCACTCGCTGGGGCTTTTTGGCTGCGGATCGTGTCGCAGGTATTAATTGCGCATCCTGCAATTGGCGACCCATTTCATCGGCTGCAGCCAGTTTGTTCAGGTCCTTTTCCAGCCCCAGCACCTGCATGACCGACAAGTAGGCCCCGATGGTTACCCCTGAACCGCCTGACTCCAGATGGCGCAAGGTTGTCAGCGACATGCCTGACCTTTCGGCGACCTGCTTGGCCGTCAATTTGCGACGTAGGCGAGCCAGCTTCAGTCGTTCACCAAGGTCGACCAAAAGCCGAGCAGTGGAGGGCAAGAGCGGCGCTGTTTTCTTGGCCATGTGGCATTATTCCTTCATTTTTAAACCTTAACTGCCAGAATAATAGCACTTAAGCTGAAGGACGCTGTTTACCGCCAGATCCGTGAAAAACGAAATTAGGTGGCATTATTCCATCTGTTTTCGGTTCATATAGCTAGAATACTGCCACTTAAATGTTAGCGCTTACTCGAGTCAGTCCGGCTTTTGCCGGTACTTTTCGATAATGCTTTCCATCAGCTCATCAAAGAATTTGCTCATGGTTGCTCCCATGGTTGATTACCGTTTTTTTGATCGCCCTCACAGAGTGCATAAGAGCGATACGATCACTCAATTTCAGGCTGGAGCCTTCCAATTGAGCATCTGCTGCTGCGCTACTTGCAGCAGGTCACAACCATCCTGCGTCAGCAGATAGAGTGCGTGGGTGATGTGGGGGATGTCTTCGACGTCGGCTTGTTTGAAGCTGAGGCAGTAGAGGGTTTTTAGCAGGTCGGCAGAGGCGCGCAGGCGCTGGACGGCGCATTCGAGAGTGTCTTGCGGGTTGGCCTCTGTGTCGATGATCAGGGGCTTGGTGTCGGTGAGGTTGGATTCGAGTGGGCGGTAGCGATCGGGGGTGAGCGGGTTCCATGTTTTCATAGTGTGTGTTCCAGATGTCGTGAAGAGTCATCCCCACCGTGACCAAGCGATGGGAGGCGAACTGTGTTCAGGTTGGTCAACCGGAGGAACACACAATCCGGCACGCTCGAAAGCGTCCCAAACACAGTCACCACGAAGCATGCAGACATTTGAAGTGCCGGCAGCATACAGCGGACGTGTTTGTGTGTCCCATCGGGTGACCAAGCCCGAGCCGCTGATTGGCAGCGACAGTCACGACTATAGAGACGAGCTACAGGGCGGCGATAGAAGACAAGGAGTCTGCCCTTGTAGGAACGGGATGAAGATCTGATAGGTCATTGCTGCTGTTCCATCAACAGTTTTAAACGGGCGCGCTTATCTGTCGGCGGATGTGAACAGCGGGATTCAGAGTGCCGGGTTGTTTTCAAGAGGGTTGTTGGTTGCTTGTGGGTGTTCGATTTTAAACTTGGCAACTTCCAGCAGTTCGCAGCCATCCTGAGTCAATAAGTACAGCGCATTGATGATGTTCGGGATGTCTTTGACGTCTGCTTGTTTGAAACACAGACAGTACAGAGTTTCCAAAAGATTGTTGGCGGCGCCCAATCTTTGTTGAGCGGCATTCAGCAAATCTTGATGACAGGCTTCTGTATCGATGACCAGCACCGGCTTGTCGCTGTAGCAGGTTTTCAAACGGCGGTAGCGGTTGAGGGGGGATTGAGGTGGGTTCATGGATCAAGCCTGTCCTTTGAGAGATCGCTACGGCGGGATTCAGTCGCGTCGGCCACTATAAGAGGGCGCTGCGCCGTGGGACAAGACAGCCAGGATGGACAGCGTTTGTAGGGGGTTTACCGGGGTTCGGGTATTTGCCCTACATGTTTTCCAGGGCTTTTCAGGGCAAAACCCTTAGATAGGATTTTTCCTACAGGTTTGTCAGGCGTTTCGCGGTAAACCGCTGTATCGTGCGCGCCAGAATCTGTGGGACGTTTCCAAACGTCCGATACGCGCTTAAAGGGAATTAGGTATGCAGTGGCTACGAATGGCCTCGATCGTATTGCTGTGGACCAGTGGTTGTCGTTTGGCAATGTCCGCCGAAGTTGGCAATCCGCTGGTACTCGATCATTTGAATCGCACCGGATGGCCGGACGCACTCACCAGCCAAGCGAATGTCGACACGGCGTCGCGCGCCGAGGTGTTGATGTTCGGCAAAGCCTTGCTCGCCAGCGAGGCGTTGGACGAGTCGGGTTTGAAGCAGAAGCTGGGTGTGCCGAAAGTGCAGTTGAAGTCGATCAGACAACTGCGTGATGGTTTGTGGGATCACTTGCTGAGCACTTATCGCAACGCCAGTCAGGACTGTGCTGAACAACCGTTTTGTCCACAGGTACGCAGTGTTGCCGATCTGCGTCAATTGGCGGCAGCGTTCACCGGCGACATCAGCCCGGCCCATGCGTTGTGGGCGAGCAAAAGCCTGGGTGTGCACGAGCAGATGTTGAATGAGCAACTGCGGGTGGCAGTGTTGCGGCCATGAACGTTTAGATTTTGTGTAGTCAGTGCCGGCCTCTTCGCGGGCAAGCCCGCTCCCACAGGGACCGTGGCGTTTAGGTGAATCGCTGTATCATTCCGTATCGATTTGGCCCCCGACCTTTTCTCGACTCGCTGCGATCGCCCGCTAGGCTGTTGGCATGGCAGCAGTCAAAGGAGTGACAGCGAATGCACAACACCCTGGAACAGGTTTTTGGTTATCCACAGTTCCGACCCGGACAAGAGGCCGCGATCAGCGCGGTGTTGGCCGGACGCTCGGCAGCGGCGATTTTTCCCACAGGTTCCGGCAAGTCCCTTTGCTATCAATTGTCGGCACTGATGCTGCCGAATCTGACGCTGGTGGTCTCGCCGCTGCTGGCGTTGATGCAGGATCAATTGGCGTTCCTGCAACGCCATGGCATTGCGGCGGGCAGTATTGATTCGGCGCAAAGCCGCGATGATGCCAATGACGTGATGGCCCGCGCCCGATCAGGTGAATTGAAGATCCTGATGATCTCCGTGGAGCGGCTGAAAAACGAACGCTTCCGCAACTTCTTGCAGCAGGTGCCGATCTCGCTGCTGGTCGTGGATGAGGCGCATTGCATCTCCGAGTGGGGACACAATTTCCGTCCGGACTACCTCAAGCTGCCGGACTACCAACGGCAGTTCAACATCCCGCAAACCTTGCTGCTGACTGCCACGGCAACGCCGAAAGTCATCACCGACATGCAGGCTAAATTTGCCATCGCCGCCGAAGACGTGGTGACCACCGGTTTCTATCGGCCCAACCTCAATCTGCTGGTGGAACCGGTGCCCGGCCAGGACAAGCGTCGGCGCCTGGTGGAGTGGATGGCTGAGCGTCCGGGTCAGCCGAGCATTGTCTACGTCACCTTGCAGAAAACCGCCGAACACATTGCCGAGCACCTGGAGCGTAACGGTATTCAGGCCGAGGCTTACCACGCCGGTTTACCGCATGATAAGCGCGAGGCGATCCAGAAACGCTTCATGGCCGGGCAGTCCAATTGCATCGTCGCGACCATCGCTTTCGGCATGGGCATCGACAAGAGCGACATCCGCAATGTGGTGCACTTCGACCTGCCCAAATCCATCGAAAACTACAGCCAGGAAATAGGCCGCGCGGGGCGTGACGGGCAGCCGTCGGATTGTCTGGTGCTGGCCAATCGCGACAGCCTCAACGTGCTGGAAAACTTCGTTTACGGCGACACACCGGAGCGCGAGGGTATTCGCTATGTGCTCGACGAGTTGAAAGCCTCGGTGCCGGAAGGTCAGTGGGAGTTTCTGCTCGGTCCGCTCGCGGATCAAAGCAATATCCGCGCATTGCCGCTCAAGACATTGCTGGTGCAATTGGAGTTGCGCGGCCTTATCGCGCCGCGCTACGCGTACTACGCCGAATACCGTTTCAAATACTTGCTGGAGCCGGACGCGCTGCTCGAACGTTTCGAGGGCGAACGCAGGGAGTTTGTCGCGGCGATCATCCAGACGTCGAACCGTGCGCGAACCTGGGCAACCGTGAGTTTCGAGGCGATGTACACGCAATATTCGGCAGAGCGAAATCGGGTGGTGAAGGCGCTGGATTATTTCCAGGAGAAGGGCTGGGTCGAGCTTGAGAGCAAGCAGATGACCGAGGTCTACAGCGTGCTGCAGAGCGACTTTGACAGCGGCGTGTTGAGCGCTGAACTGCATGAATACTTCACCCGCCACGAGCAGGCCGAAGTCGCGCGGATTCACGCCATGCTCGATGTGTTCGCCACTGAGCGCTGCCTGGGTTATCGCCTGGCCGAGTATTTCGGCGACCGCAATGCGCCAGAGCGCTGTGGGCATTGTTCGGTGTGTCACGGGCATGTCGCGCGGTTGCCGGAACCCCCGCAATTGCCGCCGCTTGTGGATAAAAACTTTGCAGCGCTGTGCGGCGACTTTATCCACAAGCACGAGCAGCACACCGGCAACGTACCCACGGCGGAACGGCTGACGCGGTTTCTGTGCGGGATCAGCGTGCCGCTGTTTACCAAGCTCAAGGCGCGGACGATTTCCGGGTATGCGGCGTTGGAAGACTATCCCTACGCCGAAGTGCGCCATTGGGCTGACAACCATTTGCTCGACTGAACCGGGAATCCTGTGGGAGCGAACCTGCTCGCGAAGGCGTCAGGTCATTCGGAATCGCGTTGCATGGCACACCGCTTTCGCGAGCGGGCTCGCTCCCAAAGGATTGCGGTGATCTATGAGAGCTGCATCCATCCGCTGAATGTCGATCATCACGGTAATAAACTTCAAAAAGCGTCGTTGGCTGACTATGGTGAGACCAGTCTTTGGATCGCCAACAAGAGAACAACATGAGCCAGACATCTTTCGATATTCAGCAGGCAGCGGTGATTGGTGCGGGCACGATGGGGCGTGGCATTGTCATGTGTCTGGCCAATGCCGGTGTGTCGGTGCAATGGGTGGACACCAATCCACAGATGCTCGAACAGGCGCTCGCAACCGTGGCCGAGACTTATGCACATAACGTGCGTCAAGGCCGGATTGATCGGGCCGAGGCTGATGCGCGTTTGGCCCGGGTCAGCGCTGCGGCGGATTACGCAGAGATCCGCAATGCCGATCTGGTGATCGAGGCGGTGTACGAAAACCTCGAACTCAAGCAGAAGATCTTTCGTGAACTGGATGGCTTGCTCAAGCCGCAAGCGCTGTTGGCGAGTAACACGTCGGCACTGGATATCGATGCAATAGCTGCGGCGACCAAGCGGCCTGAGCAAGTGTTGGGTCTGCATTTCTTCAGCCCCGCGCAGATCATGAAACTGCTGGAAATCGTTCGCGGTGCACAGACCTCGCAGGCAGCACTGGATGCTGCGCTGATACTGGGCAAGCGCATGGGCAAGGTCAGTGTGGTATCGGGCAACTGCCACGGTTTCATCGGTAACCGCATGCTGCATCCGTATGTCCTGGAGGCCCGCAAGATACTGCTTGAAGGCGCTTATCCACAGCAGGTCGATGCGGCGCTACAGGCATTCGGTTTCGCCATGGGGCCGTTCCGTATGTACGACGTGGTCGGCATCGATCTGGAATGGCGCGCTCGTGAGCTGGCCGGCAAGGGCCAGGATGCCCCGGAGATTCAGGTTGATAACCGCCTGTGCGAAATGGGCCGGTTCGGTCAGAAGTCTGGTAATGGTTATTACCACTACGAGCCGGGCAGTCGTCAGGCAGAGCATGACCCGGAGGTCGATGCGCTGGTGTTGCGTGTCAGTGAGGGTTTGGGTTTCCAGCGCCGTGAAATCGGCCCGGAGGAGATTCTGGAGCGCTGCCTGCTGGCACTGGTCAACGAAGGCGCGAAGATTCTGCAGGAAGGCATTGCCGAGTCGGCGCATGACATCGATCTGGTGTACCTGAACGGTTATGGCTTTCCGGCGGACAAGGGCGGGCCGATGGCCTGGGCGGATCAGCAGGGGCTTGCAGATATTCATCAGCGGTTGCTGGCGCTGGAGACGCGGCAGGGTGATCAGTGGAAACCGGCAAGGCTGATTGGTGAGTTGGCGGCGCAAGGGAAGGGGTTTGCTGACCGTTGAATGACGTGGCGCCTGTGCTGGCGCCTTCGCGAGCAGGCTCGCTCCCACAGTGGGTTTGTGTGGTTCGCAGATCCCGACCTCACTGAAGAACCTTGTGGGAGCGAGACGCTTTTAAATCAGACTGGCCACTTACCTTCAGGAATCGAAAATTGATGTCCAACCCGACCCCTCAACGCACCGACTACCCGCATTTCCAGCCCATTACCACGCGCTGGCATGACAACGATGCCTACGGCCACGTCAATAACGTCACTTATTACAGCTTCTTTGACACCGCGGTGAACACCTACCTGATCCAGGTCGGTGGTCTGGATATCCATGACGGTGAGGTGGTGGGGTTCGTGGTCAGTTCGGCGTGCGATTACTTCGCCTCGATTGCTTTCCCGGACTTGATCGAGATCGGCTTGCGGGTCGGCAAGTTGGGCAACAGTTCGGTGCAGTACGAATTGGCGGTGTTCAAGGTCGGCGAGAGCGAAGCGTGTGCGGCGGGGTGCTTTGTTCATGTGTTCGTGGATCGTACGACCAATCAGCCCACGCCGATTCCTGCCGGACTGCGGCATGCACTGGAATACTTAGTGGTATAACAGGCAAAAAAAATCGCAGCCCTCGGGCTGCGATTTTTTTTCAAGCATTCGCCTTAACGATGGCGAGAGTACTTGTGGTGCTTGCGATGGCCATAGGCATGGCCGCGACCACGGTGGTCGTCGCGATAGTAGCGACGGTCGTCGTGACGGCGATCATAGCGACGATCATCGTCATCGCTCTTGTTGCCCATGTAGTTACCCAGCGCGCCGCCGGCGCCGCCACCTGCTGCGGAACCGATCAGGCTGCCGGTAGTGCCGCCCATGCTGCGGCCAACCACGTTACCGCCGGCTGCGCCCAACGCACCGCCGATAGCGGCTTCGCCACGGCTGCGTTTGTCTGCGCCGACCGCGCTACCACCCGCACCGCCCAAGGCTGCGCCGATGGTGGAACCTGTATTGCCGCCTAAAGACTGACCGACGACCGAGCCAAGAACCCCGCCCAATGCGCCGCCCACACCTGCTTCGGTGGTGCCGCCTGCGGACGCAAAACCACTGACCAGGCCAAGGGACAACAAGAGAATCGAGGAGAACTTCATAGAGGAGCCTCAAAGGGATGACGGCGCCGATCCTGAGGCTGTGCAACACGCGTGACAATCGAAATCCGACGAATAACACGACTTGTATACAATTACGCAAGTTACTGTTTTAAATACGGAACTTAAGCGATTTTCGCCGGTCTTTAACTACTTCGGACAGGCCGCTTTTGTGAAAAAGCGGCCTTTTTTGTGGGCGATGGAAATGTGTAGCGGCGTAGAAGTGCGTTAAATGTTCGACCGCTTTCGCGAGCAGGCTCGCTCCCACATTGGACCGCGTTTCTTATGCAGGAATGCGCTCAACTGTGGGAGCGAGCCTGCCCGCGAAGGGGCCAGTCCAGTCACTCTTTAGGCTTAAGCAGACTTGGCCATGATCAACCCGGTCTCACTCGCCGCTTCCAAGCGGATCGCGATGAACTTCGAGGTCGGCGTATGGCTGCCGTCGCCAGTGCTTTCCAGCGGCACCAGTGGATTCACTTCCGGGTAATACGCAGCGGCCTGGCCGGCAGGGATGTCAAACGCCAGCAGTGTGAAGCCCTTCACCCGACGCTCGCGCCCATCGTCCCAGATCGAAACGATGTCAGCCTTCTGCCCCGGACGGAAGCCCAGGCGAATAATGTCGGCCTCGTTGGCGAACAGCACATCGCGCTGGCCTTTCACCCCGCGATAACGGTCGTCGAGGCCATAAATCGTGGTGTTGTACTGATCGTGCGAGCGCATCGATTGCAGGATCAGATCCGGCAACTGACCGGTGGCGCGGGTACGTTCGTGGACCAGGTCTTTGGGCAGCAGGTTCGCGCGGAAATTGGCGCGGCCCGACGGCGTGTTCCACTTGCGTGCACCGGCGCTGTTGCCGAGGTAGAAACCACCCGGATTCTTGATCTTTTCGTTGAATTCCTTGAAACCCGGGATGGTGTCGGCGATCAGCTCGCGGATACGCCCGTAATCGGCCACCAGCCAGTTCCAGTCCACCGGTTTGCTGCCAAGGGTCGCGGCAGCGATGCCAGCGATGATCGACGGCTCTGAACGCATCTGGTTAGAAAGCGGCTGCAACTGACCGTTGGAGGCGTGAACCATGCTGAACGAGTCTTCCACGGTGACCGCTTGCGGGCCTTCAGTCTGGATGTCGATGTCGGTGCGACCGAAGCACGGCAGGATCAAGGCGTCTTTACCGTGAGCCAGGTGGCTACGGTTGAGTTTGGTGCTGATCTGCACGGTCAGGTCACAATTGCTCAGAGCCTCGAACGTGCGCGGGCTGTCCGGTGTGGCTTGGGCGAAGTTGCCGCCCAGACCGATAAACACCTTGGCGCGGCCCTCGGCCATGGCGTGGATCGCCTCGACCACGTTGTGCCCGTTGTGGCGTGGCACCTTGAACTGGAAGCGACGCTCCAGCGAATCAAGGAACGCCACGGGTGGACGCTCGTTGATACCCATCGTGCGGTCGCCCTGCACGTTACTGTGACCGCGCACCGGGCACAGACCGGCGCCGGGTTTGCCGATGTTGCCGCGCAGCAGCATCAGGTTGGCGATTTCCTGGATGGTCGGCACCGAATGGCGATGCTGGGTGATGCCCATCGCCCAGCACATGATCACGTTTTTGCCTTTGGCGTACATGCGCGCCGCTTGTTCGATTTCGATCAGGGTCAGGCCGGATTGCTCGACGATCTGTTCCCACGGCGTGTCGTCGACGACACCGAGATACTCCAGCACATTGGCACTGTGTGCATTGAGGAAGTCGTGATCGAAAACCGCTGGCTCACCAGCCTTCTGCGCGTCGCGCTCCCATTGCAGAAGGAACTTGGCCATGCCGCGCAGCAGCGCCATGTCGCCACCCAATGCCGGGCGGAAGTACGCGGTATTGGTCGGTTTGTCGCCGTTGGTGAGCATTTCGATCGGGTGCTGCGGGTGCTGGAAACGTTCCAGACCACGCTCTTTGAGCGGGTTGACGCACACCACCTGAGCGCCACGCTTCACGGCTTCACGCAGGGGTTCGAGCATCCGCGGATGGTTGGTGCCGGGGTTCTGGCCCCAGACGAAAATCGCGTCGGCGTGTTCGAAGTCATCGAACGTCACGGTGCCTTTGCCGACACCGACACTCTGCGCCAACGCCACGCCGCTGGCCTCGTGGCACATGTTCGAGCAATCGGGAAAGTTGTTGGTACCGAAGGCGCGCACGAACAGCTGATACAGATACGCCGCTTCGTTGCTGGCGCGACCCGAGGTGTAGAACTCGGCTTGATCCGGGCTCGACAAGCCTTGCAGGTGTTTGGCGATCAGCGCGTAGGCATCGTCCCAGGCAATCGGTTTGTAGCGGTCGGTCTCGGCGTCGTAGGCCATTGGCTCGGTCAGACGACCCTGATATTCAAGCCAGTAGTCGCTCTGCTCCAGCAACGCGGTAACGCTGTGTTTGGCGAAGAATTTTGCATCCACCCGACGCTTGGTCGCTTCCCAATTCACCGCTTTGGCGCCGTTCTCGCAGAACTTGACCATGCCGCTTTCCGGGGAATCGCCCCACGCGCAACCCGGGCAGTCGAAGCCGCCGTTCTGGTTGGTCTTGAGCATCATGCGCAGGTTTTTCAGCGCGTTGTCGCTGGTCAACCAGGCCTGGGCCACGCTGATCAGGGCACCCCAACCGCCGGCTGCGCCTTTGTAGGGCTTGTAGCGCGGGACAGGTTTCTGGTCGGCTTGATGATGTTGGCTCACGCTTGATTCTCCATCGCGGGGCTATACACCCGCGGCGCATTTTTCTGCGGCAGGTGGATGAGATTGAGGTTGTGCCGACGGGCCCATTGCACGGCAAGGCCCGTAGGCGCGGACAGGCTGACCAGGGTCTGGATGCCGGCGCGCAAAACTTTCTGGATCAATTCGAGACTGCAACGGCTGGTGACAATCGTCAGGCCGCCATCCGTGGATATTTTCTGGCGGATCAGCCCGCCGATCAGTTTGTCGAGAGCGTTGTGGCGGCCTATGTCTTCGCGCCCGAGCAGCAATTCGCCGCTGGCATTCATGAAAACCGCCGCGTGTACCGCACCGCAATGCTGGCCCAGTGGCTGGAAGGCACCGATGCGTTGGCGCAGACCGTCGAGCCATACACTGGGTGGCAACGGCGCACCGGGCAACACCTTGAGATCGGGTAGCGCCTGTTCCACCGCTTCAACGCCGCACAGTCCGCACCCGCTAGTGCCGGCCAGTTGCCGACGCTGGGTCTTGAGATTCCAGAACGCACGATTGGCGATGGTCACTTGCGCGTATTGCGCCGAACCTGCGCCAGTCAGTTGCAGGTCATAGATCTCATTGGCGTCTTCGATGATGCCGCTGCCGAGGCTGAAACCGACGATGAAGTCTTCGAGGTCGGTCGGGGTCACCAGCATGACGGCCTGGCTGATGCCGTTGTAGGCGATCGCCAACGCAACTTCCTCGGCCAGCGCGGTGCTGGCCGACTCTTCGAGAGGCAGATCGCTGTAACTGTATGTCTGGCTGGCAGCAGGCGCGGGCGTTTCGCGTGCAGGCGCCGCGCAGGCTGGGCGCTTGGCGTTCATGGCATCACCAACGGTTTGATCAACGTTAAGACTAGGCGCGGCAAGATGTCGCGTCTAATCGCTAATGTTGATCTACCGATAGATGCCGTCGATCAAGACTCGCCTGGCGATTTTTGATACAGCGCAAAACAGGCTTCGGCCAGCGCTGAACGCGGGGCACCCCGGCGCATGATGAACCCCAATCGGGCGAGGGTTTGGGCACTTTCAATGGGCTGCAGACGCAGGTCATCGGTGAGGTTTTCCAGTCCGCCGTCCAACGGCATCACCGCGCAACAGAACCCGCCATGCACAGCTTGTAATAATTGATGCACGGCATCGGTTTGCAGCAGTGTTTGGGGCGTCAGGCCACGGCTGTGGAAATTGTGGTCGATCGACTGGCGAAAGTGCATGCCGCTGGTGAGCATGCCCAGTGGCAGTTCGATCAGCGATTCCCAGGTCAACGGTGCTTCGCCGAAGGAGAAGAAACGCTGGTCATACAGCAATCCCATGCGGGTTTCGCTGAAGGCCAGGGATTCGAAGCGCTCACTGTCCAGCCGATCAAGATAGGACACGCCGATATCGATGCGGTTGTTCGCCAGTTGTTCGAGAATCTGTTCGGAACTCAGCGCCGACAATTCAAAGCGCAGGTTCGGGTGCTGCCCGTGCAGACGCTGCATCAGCGGCAACGCATCGAAACTCGACAGCGGCACCACGCCCAGGCGCAACGTACCGACCAGATTGCCGCGGCACGCTGCTGCTTCTGCCTGCAAGCCGTCATACGCCGCCAACACTGTGCGTGCCCACGCCAGCACCCGTTCGCCCGGGGCGGTGAACCCTTCGAACCGCTGACCGCGGTTGACCAGCGGCAGGTCGAGTTCTTCTTCGAGACTACGCAGGCGCATCGACAGCGTCGGTTGCGTAATGTGACAACGCGCAGCGGCCTGGCCGAAGTGACGGGTTTCGTCGAGGGCGATGAGGAATTTCAGCTGCTTGATGTCCATCTTCGCTCCGAAGGGTGTTGCGGGGGTGGGCGATTCTAACGCTTGTGGGGTGACAGGGTCATTGGTCGGCTTGGAACCGGGGTTGTCATTGGTGGTCTAGGCTTTGACGTCTGGAACCCAAATCAAGGAGTGTGCGCTATGAGTCTTTTTAGCTTTGTGAAAGAAGCCGGTGAGAAACTGATCGATCTGCTGACCCCGGGCAATGCCAATGCCGGTGAGCAATTGAAGGAACACATCAGCAAGGTTGGCTTGGGCAATCCGAACGTTCAGGCGACTGTGGACGGCGACAAGGTCACGGTTACCGGTGAGGTGGCGAGCCAGGAGGAGAAAGAGAAAATTCTGCTGGCGGTGGGCAATATCGAAGGCGTGGGCAGCGTTGATGACCAGATCACTGTGACCGGCCCGGTAGTGACTGCTGCGCAGTTTGTGGTGGTCAAGTCGGGTGACACGCTGAGTGCAATTTCCCTGCGCGTTTACGGCGATGCCAACAAGTATCAAAAAATCTTCGAAGCCAACAAACCGATGCTCAAGGATGTGAACAAGATCTACCCAGGGCAGACACTGCGTATTCCTGAGTAATTGCGGATAACGCTTTCGCGAGCAGGCTCGCTCCCACATTGGATTGCGTTTCAATGTGGGAGCGAGCCTGCTCGCGAATAGGGCAACTCGGTATCAGAGGCCGGTGATCAAATCCCGGTAATCATCGACCGCCGCAAACTCGGCGGTGTCCCTCGGGCCTTTGCGGCTGTCCGGTTCCTTGATGGCCAACAGGTGTGCCACGCCAAAATCCCGCGCACTGCGCAGAATGGGCAAGGTGTCATCAATGAACAGACTGCGCGCCGGATCAAAATCTATATCGGCCTGCAACGCATCCCAGAATTGCGGATTTTCCTTCGGAAAACCGTAGTCATGCGAGCTGATCAATCGCTCGAAATAGGGCGCCAGTTCAATCCGCTCCAGCTTCAACGACAGCGAATCACGGTGCGCATTGGTGATCATGATCACCCGTTTGCCGGCGCGTTTTATCGCGTCAAGAAAGGTGTCGGCATCGGTGCGCAAGGCGATCAGGTGCGCGGTCTCTTGCTTCAATTCACGCACTGACAATTTCAGTTCGCTGCTCCAGAAATCCAGGCAGTACCACTGCAACTGACCGGCATGGCGCTCGAACAACGGCTGCAACTCCATCTCGGCCATGGCGCGGCTGACCCCGTGCAGTTCGGCGTAGCGCTGGGGCAGGTGTTCCAGCCAGAAATGGTTGTCGAAGTGCAAATCCAGCAGCGTGCCGTCCATGTCCAGAAGAACGGTATCGATGTCGGACCAGGGTAGTGAAGGCATGGCAACGTCTCGAGCGGTAGAAAGATATCCGACGTAAACAATCGGGAAAGCCGCGTTATAGTAGCGCGTTCACGCCAAGGAGCTTTGCATGCGCCAGAAACCCACCGTACTTGCCCGCGAGATCGTCGCCACCAGTCGCCTGTTTTGCGTCGAAGAGCTCAAGCTGCGTTTTTCCAACGGTGTGGAACGCACCTATGAGCGTCTGGTGGGCAAGGGTGCCGGATACGGCGCGGTGATGATCGTGGCAATGCTCGATGCCGAGCACGCTGTGTTGGTCGAAGAATATTGCGGCGGTACTGACGAGTACGAATTGTCCCTGCCCAAAGGCCTTATCGAACCCGGTGAAGACGTGCTGGCAGCGGCCGAGCGTGAGCTTAAGGAAGAGGCCGGTTTTGGCGCGCGGCAACTGGAGCATCTGACTGAGCTGTCGCTGTCACCCGGTTACATGAGCCAGAAGATTCAGGTGGTGCTGGCCACCGAGCTGTACGAAGAACGTCTGGAGGGCGACGAGCCTGAGCCAATGCGGGTCGACAAGGTCAACCTGCGTGAACTGTCGGCGCTGGCATTGAATCCGCAATTCACCGAAGGGCGTGCCTTGGCGGCGTTGTACCTGGCGCGTGATTTGCTGAGCCAGCGCGGTGCCTTTCAACTATGAGTGAGCAATTGATGAACTTTCCCCATCCGTTGATGGCGCCAGTAATTGCGCTGGCATTGAAGGCTGGCGAGGTGATTTTGCCGTTCTGGCGGTCAGGCGTTGAAGTCACCGCCAAGTCAGATGAATCACCTGTGACCGCTGCAGATCTCGCCGCGCACCACGTGATCGTGGATGGATTGATCGCGCTGGATCCGAGTATTCCGGTGCTGTCCGAAGAGGACGCGAGTATCGCGCAAAGCATACGCGCCGGCTGGCAGCGTTGGTGGCTGGTAGATCCGCTGGACGGCACCAAGGAGTTCATCAGCGGCAGTGAGGAATTCACCGTCAATATTGCGTTGATCGAAAACGGTCGCGTGGTATTCGGTGTGGTGTCGATGCCGACCAACGGTCGTTACTACGTTGGGGGTGCCGGGCTCGGTGCCTGGCGCTGTGACGAGGGCGGTACTCCGGTTGCGATTCAGGTGCGTGACGTGCCGGGGCCGGGCGAAGCGTTCACCGTAGTAGCCAGTCGTCGGCATTCCAGTCCCGAGCAGGAGCGCTTGCTGGCCGGGTTGAGCGCGAGCCTGGGTGAACTGCAATTGGCCAATATCGGCAGTTCGTTGAAGTTTTGCCTGTTGGCCGAAGGGGCGGCGGATTGCTATCCGCGACTGGCGCCGACTTCGCAGTGGGACACGGCGGCCGCCCAAGGCGTGCTGGAAGGGGCGGGCGGTGAGGTGCTGGATTTGCAGGGCGAAGCGTTCTGTTATCCGGCGCGGGAATCGTTGCTGAATGAGTTCTTTCTGGCGCTGCCAGCGAAGGCGGCGTGGCGGACGAGGTTGTTGGAGTTGGCCCGAGGTTAATAGCAAAAGATCGCAGCCTGCGGCAGCTCCTACACAGGATTTCGCATTTCCCTGTAGGAGCTGCCGGAGGCTGCGATCTTTTGCTTTAGCGGTGCAACACGTACTGCCCGCTAAACGTCACCGCATCCTCATCACTCCCGGCATTGACGATCCGCGTATTCAGCGTCAACCGCGCCCGGCCGTAACGCTGATACATCGCCAGAAATTTCTTCCACACCGTCGCATCCGGCGCCGGGCAAATGGCTGTCGCATCCCCCGTCACTGGCAGCGGATAACTGATTTGCCCTTCCTGAATCACGATGTGGCCGTCGATGATCCCTTCTTCCTTCAAGCGCAAATGCAACCAGCCCCAACCCGCCAGCACCGCGCCGCAATAGAGGCTGCCGCCGAACATGGTGCTTTTGTGATTGACGTTGGGCTCCAAAGGCAAATGCAGACTCAATTGCTGAGCCTGCCAGTCGAGTACCTTGATGCCCATGTCCCGGGTCAGGGGAATATCGCGATGCAGCACCGACTCCAGATAGTGAGTGTCCGGGTTCATTCGTTCTCCTCTCCATGGCTGTTTTCGCCGAAGTTGAGGCCGTGTTTGCGCAGTTTGTCGTGCAGGGTCTTGCGCGGTATGCCCAGCGCTTCGGCAAGACTGCGTACCGAGCCGTGGGTGCGCGCCAGTTCGGCGGCGATCAACGATTTCTCGAAGTTTTCCACTTGCTCGCTGAGCCCGCCGCCAGTGATTTGGACTGTGGCGCCGCCGCCCTCGTCGCCGCTGTTATCCAGCGCCAGTTCAAGGCCCAGCGCAAAGCGTTCGGCCGCGTTTTGCAACTCTCGCACGTTACCCGGCCAGGTATGGCGCAGTAGCAGGGCGCGCTGCGCCGGTTGCAGTTCGTGGGGGGGCAAGCCGTGGCGGGCGCTGGCTTCATCGGCGTAATACTGGAACAGCATCAACGCATCTTCGCCACGCTCGCGTAGCGGCGGTATGCGCAGCGGCGCGACATTGAGGCGGTAATACAAATCTGCACGGAAACGGCCCTGATCGGCAGCCTGGCGCAGGTCTTCCTTGGTGGCGGCGATGACGCGGATATCCAGCGGGATCAGTTGATTGCCGCCCAGGCGTTCGACGACTCGTTCCTGCAGCATGCGCAGCAGTTTCACTTGCACATCCAGGCTCATGCTTTCGATTTCATCGAGGAACAAGGTGCCGCCGTTGGCGAATTCGAACTTGCCGATACGGCGTTTTTGCGCGCCGGTGAACGCGCCCGGCTCATGGCCGAACAGCTCGCTTTCCACCACCGATTCGGCCAGCGCGCCGGCATTGATCGCCACAAACGGCCCGTTGCGACGGCTCGACAGGTCATGCAGCGCACGGGCCACAACCTCTTTGCCAGCGCCGGTTTCGCCGAGGATCAGCACGTCAGCCCGGGTCGCCGCCAGCGCGCCGATCTGCTCGCGCAGGCGCAGCATCGGCTGCGAATGGCCGACCAGTCGCGTGCTCAATTCGTTGCGATCGCTGAGGGCCAGACGCAGGCTGCGGTTGTCCAGCACCAGGCGGCGCAGGGCCAGCGCGCGGCGCACGCTGTCGAGCAGGGCGTCGCTGGCGAAGGGTTTCTCAAGGAAGTCGTATGCTCCGGCGCGCATCGCCTGCACGGCGAGCGGCACATCGCCGTGGCCGGTGATCAGCAGCACCGGCAGCTCTGGGTCCTGAGCGTGCAGTTCGCTCAATAATTCCAGACCGTCCATGCCCGGCATGCGGATGTCACTGACAACCACACCCGGCCAGTCGCGTTCCAGTTGTCCGGCCAGGCCCTTGGCTTCGGACAGCGGCAGGATTTTCAGCCCGGCCAGATCCAGTGTCTGGCCCAAGGCCTGACGCAGGTGCGGATCGTCGTCGATCAACACCACCTGAATGCGATTGTCGATGGTCATGCACTTCGATCCTCGGACGGTTGCAGGCTGACCCCGGGCGCACCGGCACGCAGCCGCAGGGTTATCAAGGCGCCACCTTGCTTGTGGTTGGCGAACGACAGTTCACCACCGAAGGCGCGCATCAGGGTTTCACAAATCGCCAGGCCCAGACCCAGACCCTGGGTGCGCGTCTTGGTCGTGTAGAAAGGCTCGCTGGCGCGGCCGAGGGCTTCCATGCAGAAACCCGGACCGTTGTCGCGAATGTACAGGTTGACGCCATCGGCCGTGGATTCGGCACTCAGCCACAGTTTGCGCGGCGGGCCTTTTTCGGTGAGGGCGTCGAGGGCGTTGGCGAGCAGATTGCCGAGCACTTGGCGCAGGCGGGTTTCCCCGGCCTCGACCCACAAGGTGGCGGCGGGCAGGTCGCGGATCAACTCGACTTCCATGCTCCGTCGACGTTTGGCCAGCAAGGCCAGCGCATCATCCAGCGCCGGTTGCAGGGCAACGCTTTCCGGGGCGTGCCGATCGCGGCGGGCGAAGGCGCGCAGATGGGCGATGATCGAGGCCATGCGCCCGGTCAACTCGCTGATCAGCTTGAGGTTGCCGCGCGCCTCTTCGGTGCGTTGATGATCGAGCAACACTTCGGCGTTTTCTGCGTAGCTGCGGATCGCCGCGAGAGGCTGATTGAGTTCATGGCTGATGCTCGCCGACATCGTGCCCAGCGCCGACAATTTGCCGGCTTGTACCAGATCGTCCTGAGCGCGCACCAATTCCTGCTGCGCCTGTTCACGCTCCAGCACTTCCTGCTTCAGACGACGGTTGAGGCCTTCGAGGTCGCTGGTGCGTTCGGCGACCCGGCCTTCCAGTTCCCGCCGCGCCTTGGCTTCGAAGGCGATGCGCTCCAGATAGTGGCGGCTGCGCTGCATCATCAGACCCACCAGCAACATCACCACCAACAGCGTGGCGCCGCCGATGGCGACCACTGTGCGCACCGGCCGGTCGATCAGCGTGCGCGGCGCGAGGATGCTGACGCTCCAGCCGGTTTCGGCGATGTCGTGGGTTTGTGTCAGCCAGGCGTCGGTGTTGAGATTCAGCGGCCGGGGTTCGCGGGTCGGGTAGGGCTGGATCGCCGTAATCGCCAAGCGCTCGGCATCGCTCAAGACGCGGGTCGAGCGAAAGCGCCATTCCGGGCGTGACGTGAGGATGACCACGCCGTTGTTGTCGGTCACCAGCAGTTGTTCCGGCGTTTTGCCCCACAGGCTTTCGGTGTGATCGAGATCGACCTTGATCACCAGGACGCCGATGATTTTTTCACCGTTGCGCACGGCAGCGGCGAAGAAGTAACCGCGTTTGGCCGACGTGGTGCCGAGACCGAAGAACCGTCCAAGACGCCCGGCCATGGCTTCACTGAAATACGGGCGGAAGGAGAAATTACGGCCGACGAAGCTGTCGTGTTTGTCCCAATTCGACGCCGCCAGTGTTTGCCCGGAGGTGTCCATCAGGTACATCACTTCGGCACCGGTTTGGGCCGAGATGTTTTTCAACAGACGATTGGCATTGCCTTGGGTGACGCCATCGTCCGGCGCTCCGAGCACGGCGCGCAGGGCTGGCAGGTCGCCGAGGATCTGCGGCAATACTTCATAGCGGTGCAGGGTGCCCAGCAGGTTGGCGACGTACAGGTCGAGGGTCTGGCGGTTCTGTCCGGCCAGTTCGCTGCGGTAATAGCGCTCGGCCAGATGTTCCAGCGGCCACAGCAGTGGCGCCAGACACAATGCCAGCAGGGCGAGGCTGCGCCAGCGGGGTCTGCGGGGGAGAGGTGGTTTCATATGCCGGATGCGCCTGTAGTGACAGGCGCATTATGCCCGGCCTCAGGAAAAGACGTCAGCGTCCTTGAACAACACTGCCGCCTGATCCTTCGCTGACAACTTTGGTGCTTCGTCCAATTGCCAGTCGATGCCAAGATTAGGGTCATCCCAGCGAATGCTGCGCTCCGCCGAAGGGGTGTAGTAGTCAGTGGTTTTGTAGAGGAACTCGGCAAACTCGCTCAGCACCACAAAACCGTGGGCGAAACCTTCCGGTATCCAGAGTTGACGATGGTTTGCGGCCGACAGGCGCATGGCCACCCATTTACCGAAGTGCGGCGAGCTGCGACGGATGTCCACGGCCACATCGAGTACTTCACCGGCCGTCACGCGGACCAGTTTGCCTTGGGTGTTTTGCAGCTGGTAATGCAGGCCGCGCAGCACGCCTTTTTGCGAGCGCGAATGGTTGTCTTGCACGAATTGGGTATCAAGGCCGGTTGCGTCCTTGAACGCCTTGGCGTTGAAACTCTCATAGAAGAAACCTCGCTCGTCACCAAACACCTTCGGTTCGATGATCAGAACACCTGGCAAATCAGTGGTGATTACATTCATGGGGGTTTCCATAGATAAGTGTGGACGGGCGACATTCTTGCGCAAGGTGCCGCCGGATGCGAGTGCTCGAATAACCAAAATCAGGGGTTGCGTCTTGCCAGAAGCAATGGCGATATAAGCGCCTAATAAAATTTCAGGGGTCGTTTCATGTCGCTCGACACGTTGATTCATCGCGCCAGTCTGCCCAGCCCGCAAGTCAGCGAGGCGCAGGCCCTGCAATGGCTGGCCGAGCATTACGGGCTCAGCGGCACGTTGCAGGCCCTTGGCAGCCAGCAGGATCTCAACTACCGCGTTGACAGTGCGCGCGGGCGGTTTGTGCTGAAAATCTGTCGGGGCGACTACGCCCTTGTAGAGTTGCAGGCCCAACACGCCGGCCTCAAGTATCTGGCCGAGCATTCTGATGTGCATGTGCCGCGAGTGATTGCGGCCAATAGCGGTGAGGATTTGCTGTCGCTTGAGGTCGACGGTGAGGCCGTCCATGTGCGGCTGCTGGATTACATCGAAGGCCAGCCGCTGACGCACCTCGATCACCTGGGCCACGCAGTGGTCGCCGGATTTGGTCGGCTTTGCGGCGAGATGGACCTGGCCTTGGCCGGGTTCGACCATGCGGGTCTGGAGCGTACGTTGCAGTGGGATGCGCGCCACGCCAGCGCATTGATCGCCCACTTGCTACCGGTGATCAAGGACGAGCAGCAACGCACGTTGATCGCCGACGTCGCCAGGCAGGCCGAGCGCCGTTTGCAGCCGTTGCTGGAAAAACTGCCGGTGCAGGCGATCCACATGGACATCACCGATGACAACGTGGTCTGGCAGCGTGACGCGCAGCGCCACTGGCAATTGCAGGGTGTCATCGACTTCGGCGATCTGGTGCGTACCTGGCGTATCACCGATCTGTCAGTGACCTGCGCGGCGTTACTGCACCATGCCGGTGGCGATCCGTTTGTGATTCTGCCGGCGGTTCAGGCCTATCACGCGGTCAATCCGCTGCAACATGAAGAGCTGCAAGCGTTATGGCCGCTGATCGTCGCCCGTGCAGCGGTGCTGGTGCTCAGCGGCGAACAACAAGTCAGTATCGATCCGGATAACACCTACAGCCGCGACAACCTCAGTCACGAGTGGGAGATTTTCCGCGTCGCCACATCAGTGCCGTTGGCGTTGATGGAGGCGGCGATTCTCAGTGCGGTGGGTCAGACATTGCCGGCAATCAACAGCGAAGGTTTCGCGCCGTTGTTGCCAGAGCTGGTCGGGCGCGAATTTGCGCTGATTGATCTCGGTGTACTCAGCCCGCATTTCGAGGCCGGCAACTGGGAGCAGGAGGGCATTGACCAACGCCTGCTGAACGAAGCCGCCGCCGCTCATGGTCTGGCGGCGAGTCGTTATGGTCAGTACCGTTTGTCACGCACCCGTCCGGACAGTGCTGATGAGCCGGATACCTTCCCGCTGCACGTCGAGTTGCGCGTGCCGAATGGCACTGCGGTGGAAGCGCCGTTTGCCGGCGTGTTGCATCAAAAGGCAGACGGGGCATTGCAACTGGACGGCCCGCAGCTCAGCGTTCGGCTGTGGGGTGTGGCGCCAACGCTGCACAGTGGCGCGGCGCTGGTCAAAGGCCAGGTGCTGGGATCGGTCAGCGGACCGTTGAGCGTGCAACTGATTCGCGGCGCGGATCTGGATGCGCCGCTGTTCTGTACGCCGTCCCATGCACCCGCGTGGCAGTCGTTGTGCCCGTCACCGGCTGCTTTGCTGGGACTTGCCTGCGATGCCGAACCGGAGCTGGATTGGCAAACGTTACTCGAACGCCGCGATGCCAGTTTCGCCCGCACGCAAAAACATTATTACGTCGATCCGCCACGCATCGAACGCGGCTGGCGCAATCACCTGATCGACATGCAGGGCCGTTCCTACCTCGACATGCTCAACAACGTGGCTGTGCTAGGTCACGGCCATCCGCGCATGGCGGCGGTCGCGGCCCGTCAGTGGTCGCTGCTCAATACCAACTCGCGGTTCAACTATGCAGCGGTGGCCGAGTTTTCCGAGCGTTTGCTGAAACTGGCGCCGGAAGGAATGGATCGGGTGTTTCTGGTCAATAGCGGCAGCGAAGCCAATGACCTGGCGATTCGTCTGGCGTGGGCCTACAGCGGCGGTCGCGACATGATCAGCGTGCTTGAGGCTTATCACGGCTGGACGATCGGCGCCGATGCGGTGTCGACCTCGATCGCCGACAACCCGAAAGCCCTCGAAAGCCGTCCGGAGTGGGTGCATCCGGTGCCGGCACCGAACACGTATCGTGGCGAATTCCGCGGCCTCGATTCGGCGCCGGACTACGTGCGTAGTGTCGAACATCACCTGGAAAAAATCGCCGAACAAAAACGCCAATTGGCCGGGTTCATCTGCGAGCCGGTGTACGGCAATGCCGGGGGTATATCGCTGCCGCCGGGTTACTTGAAGCAGGTGTATGCGCTGGTCCGCGCGCAGGGCGGTGTGTGTATTGCCGACGAAGTGCAGGTTGGATACGGGCGCATGGGCCATTTCTTCTGGGGTGTCGAGGAGCAGGGCGTGGTGCCGGACATCATCACCATGGCCAAAGGCATGGGCAACGGTCAGCCACTGGGTGCGGTAATCACGCGCCGGGAAATCGCCGAGGCCCTCGAAGCCGAGGGTTACTTCTTCTCGTCGGCCGGCGGCAGTCCGGTGAGCTGCCAGATCGGCATGGCCGTGCTGGATGTGATGGAGGAAGAAAAGCTCTGGGAGAACGCTCAGGTAGTCGGTGGCCATTTCAAGGCGCGGCTCGAAGCGTTGATCGATAAACATCCGCTGGTCGGTGCGGTGCATGGGTCCGGTTTCTATCTGGGCGTGGAACTGATCCGTCATCGCGAGACGCTGGAGCCGGCGACTGAAGAGACCACGTTGCTGTGTGATCGCCTGCGCGAGCTGGGGATTTTCATGCAGCCGACCGGCGATGACCTGAACATTCTCAAGATCAAACCGCCGATGGTGACCTCGCGTCAGAGTGTGGATTTCTTCGTCGACATGCTCGATCAGGTGCTTGCCGAAGGTTTGTAAACCCTGCAAATCCGCTGTGGGAGCGAGCCTGCGCGAGAACGCGGTGTGTCAGTCGACCTTTTCAGTGACTGACACACCGCGTTCTCGCGCAGGCTCGCTCCCACATTTTTTTGGGTTTTAAGTTCGATTTGTATCGGTATTAATCTGGTCAATTTAGACGAAATACAATTTTATAGCTTTTATGGCCGATATTTATCGGCTATAAAGTCGCTATTGCTCCGGCATGGCGATGGCTGTCCGGTGCGTGCGTTTTTTCTCTTCGGTCGAATCCTCGACCTTCCAAGCAATTGCCCGGAGATGATTCATGAGCCGTACCGTTACCGTCGCCGCCACTCAGATGGCCTGTTCCTGGGATCTTGAAGCCAACCTCGAAACTGCCGAAAGACTGGTGCGTGAAGCCGCAGCCAAAGGTGCGCAGATCATCCTGATCCAGGAATTGTTCGAAGCGCCGTACTTCTGCCAGAAGCCCAACCCGGACTATCTGCAACTGGCCACGACGGTTGAAGAAAACGTCGCAATCAAGCATTTCCAGAAAATCGCCAAAGAACTGCAAGTGGTGTTGCCGATCAGCTTCTACGAGCTGGCCGGGCGTGCGCGGTTTAACAGCATCGCGATCATCGATGCCGATGGCAGCAATCTCGGGATTTATCGTAAAAGCCACATTCCGGATGGCCCGGGTTACCACGAGAAGTATTACTTCAACCCAGGCGATACCGGCTTCAAGGTGTGGAACACCCGTTACGCGAAAATCGGCGTGGGCATCTGCTGGGATCAGTGGTTCCCGGAAGCTGCACGCAGCATGGCCCTGCAAGGCGCGGAAATCCTGTTCTATCCAACCGCGATCGGCAGCGAGCCGCACGACAACAGCATTTCGTCGCGCGATCACTGGCAGCGCGTGCAGCAGGGGCATGCCGGCGCAAACTTGATGCCCTTGATCGCCAGCAACCGTATCGGCAACGAAGAACAGGACGGCTACGACATCACCTTTTACGGCTCATCGTTCATCGCCGACCAGTTCGGCGAAAAAGTGCAGGAGCTGAATAAAACCGAAGAAGGTATTCTTGTGCACACTTTCAACCTCGACGAGCTGGAACATATTCGCAGCGCGTGGGGTTCATTCCGCGACCGCCGGCCGAATCTGTACGGCGCGTTGAAAACCCTCGACGGTTCCCTGGAGTCCTGATCCCGATGACCACATTGAAAAGTACCCCACGCGCCGACGGCTTCCATATGCCGGCCGAGTGGGCGCCACAAACCCAGACCTGGATGATCTGGCCCGAGCGCCCGGACAACTGGCGTCTGGGCGGCAAACCGGCGCAGGCCGCACACGCGGCGGTGGCCAAAGCCATCGCCCGTTTCGAGCCGGTGACCGTTGCCGTGTCCGCCGGCCAGTACGAAAACGCCCGCGCGCGCCTCGACGTGCCGAATATCCGCGTGGTCGAGATGTCCAGCGATGACGCCTGGGTGCGCGACAGCGGCCCGACATTCGTCATCAATAACAACGGCGAAGTGCGCGGTGTGAACTGGGACTTCAACGCCTGGGGCGGCTTCGACGGTGGTCTGTACGCGCCGTGGAATCGCGATTCGCAGGTTGGCGGCAAGATCCTCGAGATCGAGCGCAGCCCGCGCTATCGCACTGAAGGTTTTGTGCTTGAAGGCGGCTCGATTCACGTCGATGGCGAAGGCACTTTGATCACCACCGAAGAATGCCTGCTCAACCGCAATCGCAACCCGCATCTGGGACGCGAAGAGATCGAAGCGGTGCTGAGCGACAATCTGGCTGTGGATAAAATCATCTGGCTGCCGGACGGTTTGTTCAACGACGAAACCGACGGCCATGTGGATAACTTCTGCTGCTACGTGCGTCCGGGTGAAGTGTTGCTGGCGTGGACCGATGATCCACAAGACCCGAACTACCCGCGCTGCCAGGCGGCAATGAACGTGCTGCAAAACAGCACTGATGCCAAGGGTCGCCCGTTCACGGTGCACAAGATGCCGATTCCGGGGCCGCTGTATGCGACCGAAGAAGAGTGCGCTGGCGTCGATCCTGTAGATGGCTCGCAGGAGCGTAATCCGAGCGTGCGCCTGGCCGGTTCCTACGTGAACTTCCTGATCGTCAACGGCGGCATCATCGCCCCGAGCTTCGACGATCCAATGGATGCCCCGGCCCGGGAAATTCTGCAGAACCTGTTTCCGCAGCACGAAGTGGTGATGGTGCCGGGCCGCGAACTGTTACTGGGTGGCGGCAATATTCACTGCCTTACCCAACAGCAGCCAGCGCCGCACAAAGAGTGAGTTGAGTCGTAACAGCTTGAGCTGATTAGCAAATCAGCCGAGCAATGATTAGTTCGCTATGTGCGCATAGAGGCCCGCAGCCCGACAGGACTGCGGGCCTCTTTGTATCCGCTTGTCGACAAATCGCAAACCTTGGCACAGCTCTTGTATTTGTACCGGTGCACTAGGGAGGGAGGGGAACTTCAACAGTTCTGTCATAAACCTTGGATAACGTAGCCGCTCACGAACGGGGAGAGAGCGCTGAAATGAACGCCGAAGTGAACGTAGTCAGCGAGCGGACGTTGCATCCCATGGCCGTAAACGGCGAATCGCTCCAGATGGTCGCGCACTTTTTGAGGTCCAATGGAACGCGTCAGATCAGGGTACCTGATCCGCGCCGGATGATGATCGAGCGCTATCCCGCTGACCTTTTCAGCGAGGACGAACTGGAAGCGTTGTGGGCTGTGATGGAAGGATAAGAAAAACAACAGGGATTGGTGAAAGCGCTGCCGGGATGGCGGCGCTTTTTTTTGCACGGTTATTTTGTGCATACCCATTCAATGTGGGAGCGAGCCTGCTCGCGAAGGCGTCAGACCAGCCAGTATCTCGCTGGCTGATCCACCGCTTTCGCGAGCTGGCTCGTTCCTACAGGGTTCAAGGTGATTAGAAGGAATAGGTCCCCGTCATCACCACGCTACGCGGCGCCCCCGGCATGATCTGCGCGGCGCTGGTCGCCGAAGCGTAATACTCGCGATCGGTGATGTTGTTCAACGCCGTACGCAAATCCCAGTCCTTGAAGCGATAACCGACCAGCGCATCCCAACGGCCATAGCCTGGCAGCACGGTGGTGTTGGCGTTATCGGCATAACGCTGGCCGACCAGGGTCAGGCCGGTTTCGCCGTACCAGCCCATCTCCGGTTTCCAGGTCAGGAACAGACTGCCGTTGTGCTTGGCGACGTTGCTGATGCGTTTGCCTTCCAGACCGTTGTTGTCCTTCTCGATCTTCGCATCCTGCATACCGACGCCACCGCGCACGTACCAGTTGCCGACGATGTTGCCGGTAGCGGTCAGTTCGATCCCGCGCGAGCGTTGCAGACCGGACATCACCGTCAGGGTCGGATCATTGGGATCGGTGGTGCGACGGTTGTAGAGCTCCAGGTCATAGATCGCCAGCGTTGTGCTGAGGCGATCATCGAGCCAGTCGCTCTTCACGCCGATTTCTTTCTGCTTGGTCAGCTCGGGGCTCAGGTCGTTGGTATTGCCGGCCGCCCCCGGCGTGATGCCGATCAGGCCACCGCCCACTGGCGAGAAGGTCTTCGACCACGACGCGTAGAAGGAGTGATTCTGCAGCGGCGTCCAGACCAGGCCCACGCGCGGGCTGGTGCTGTGGCTGTCGCGATCTTCGGTCATGTTGCGCAGCTTGTTGGTCGACTCGATATCAAACGTGTCGTAGCGCAATCCGCCAAGCAATTGCCATTGATCGTTCAGACGCAGTTGGTCCTGCACGAAGACCGCACGGCTTTCGACTTCTGTGTGGCTGCTGCTGGAGACCTGCATGGCGCCGGTGTGACGCAGATCGCGGTTCGGGTTGAACAGGTCGAGCGATGGCACCGGTTGCGCGCCTGGCGTTCTGCCGGTGGCGGCGTTGTACAACGTCGGATCGCGGCGCTGGCTGCCGATTTCGATACCGGTCAGCAAACGATGCTCAAGGCCAAACGTATCGAAACCACCCTCCAGTTCGACGGTGTTGTAGACGTTGCGGGTGGTCAGATCCTGCTGCCAGTGCTGGCGTGTGACCTTGTTGGTCGCGGGCGTGTAACCGGTGAGGTAGGTGTTGTCGAAATCGCTGTCGAGCTTGAATACGCCGAGGGTCTGGCGCAGTTGCCAGTTGTCATTGATTTCGTAAGTGAGTCTGGAGCGCAACGATTGCGACTTGTCGTCGATGAAGTCGTGATCGTTGCCGTAGGTCGTGTCGCGACCGACATCGGCCGGCCGGCCATTCGCGCCCGGAATACCGCGATCGGGGGTGCGGTTGTAGCGGCTGTATTCGTACTGCACCAGCCAGTTCAGGTCGGGCGTCAGTTGCCAGCTCATCGACGGTGCGAACAGTTGGCGGTTACCGCTGACGCCATCGCGAAAGCTGTTCTCATCCATGTTGCCCATGTTCAGGCGCAGGCTGATGTTCTCACTCGGGTCGGTGCTGAGATCGGCGTACAGGCTGCGCAGATCTTCGCTGCCGCCCTGGGCTTCGATGGTCGAGCGGCGGCCGGCCTCAGGCGCCTTGCTCACGCGGTTGACGATCCCGCCTTGGCTGCCGCGGCCGTACAACACGGCCGCTGGGCCTTTGAGCACTTCGACGCGTTCGATATTGTGCAAGTCGCGCTTGTATTGGCTGTCGTCGCGAATGCCGTCCAGATAGAAGTCGTTGCTGGCGTCGAAGCCGCGGATACGCAAACTGTCGAAGCGGGTGTCGGCGCTGCTGCTGACGTTGGGCATGCCACTCAGGGCATCGCCGATATTGTTGGTACCGTAATTGGCGACGTTCGACGTTTTGATCGAATCAATGGCCTGGGGCACATAACGCACCGGGGTCGAAGTACGGGTCGCGGTGTTGCTGATCTTTACCCGCGGATCATCGGCTTGCGTTTCAGCGCTGATGGCGGTGGCGGGTAATTCGGTCGCGGAGTAAGCAAAACCGCTGGACAGAAAAGCAGAAAGCCCAAGGGTGACGGGCGTAAGACGGAACGGGGCAGGCATTGAAAAGCGCATCCGGAAGGTTGGGAAGAATCAAACGCGTGAATGGTAATGCTTTGCATTTGCTTCCGTTAATTATTCCTGAAAAGTTCCCTCGCGTGATTGTTTCAATTTGTGTCGGCCTCGATACAACCTGACCGTTCGGACAATTCGCCCGATTCACGAAACAGTCTGAGAGCCATTCCGGCGTTTTTCCGCATTGGCTTGAGTACTAGTCTGCCGGCATGAACTTTTCCCACATTTATGCCGGAGTTTTCTGATGATCCTTCACTACATTTACGACCCATTGTGCGGTTGGTGTTATGGCGCCAAACCGCTGGTGGAAGCGGCGCAACTCGTGCTGCCGGTGAGTGCTCATGCGGGCGGGATGATGAGCGGCGCCAACCGCCAAAGCGTTTCACCGCAGTTGCGCAATTACGTCATGCCCCACGATCGGCGCATTGCCGAATACACCGGGCAGCCTTTTGGCGAAGCGTATTTCGACGGCTTGCTGCGCAATCACACGGCCGTCTTTGACTCGACACCACCGATCGCTGCCGTTTTGGCGGCAGAGGCAATCGACGGCCGTGGTCTGGAAGTGCTCGGGCGTTTGCAGGCTGCGCATTACCTGGAAGGGCGGCGGATTGCCGATGAATCTGTCCTTCTGGAGCTCGCAAGCGACTTGGGCTACGCCGAGGAAATCTTTCAGCCCGCGTTTAAATCCGTGGATACCGAGCAACATATAAAAGCCAGTCGCGCACTGCTGGCTCAGTTGGGCGGGCAGGGATTCCCGACGCTCGCGTTGGAACATGACGGCCACTACACGCTTATCGATATCAGCCCTTGGCTGGGCAAGCCGCAGGCCTTTGCCGATTGGTTAGGTCAGGCGATTCGCAGCGATGGTACTGGAGAGTCTGCTGCGTTTTGTGGTCTTGACGGTTGTGCTTGAAGCGCGCGGGATTCACTGGCTTAACGCATTTCCGTGCAAGGAGTGAGCGGGAAATTTACGTTTCTTAGACGATTTTCGCCTATTTAAAGACGATTCTTGAAATTGACACAATGTTAAGGGCGCGGCTACGATTCGGCCCAACGCCTGTGGCCAACCGCCATGACTCAAAAATAATAAGAAGGCCCGCCACGACTTTGTCGTGGGCGGGCCTTCTTGTTTCGGGGTGAAAAAAGAGCGCAATAGCGCCGTTTCAGCCGTTCGACACAGCGCGTTTCAACCCGAAATAAGGAAAATAAAATGTTGAACAAGCGAATCAGCCTGATCGCTCTGGGGATGTTGAGCGCTACACAGGCCATGGCTAACGACCAGGCCGAATCCAAGGGTTTTCAAGAAGACAGCAGCCTCAAAGTACTGCTGCGTAATGCCTACATCAATCGTGATTACAAAGACGGTAACGACGATAAAGCCGAGTGGGGCCAAGCGGCCATCGGTACGTTCTCGTCCGGTTTCACCCAAGGCACCATTGGTGTCGGCGTGGACGCTTTCGGTCTGTACGCACTGCGTCTGGATGGCGGCAAGGGCCGTAGCGGCGCCGGTGGTATCGATTTCTTCAAGCAAGAAAATGACGGTCGCGCGAACCATGACATAGCGAAGGGCGGTGCAGCGGTCAAGTTCCGCTTCTCCAACACCGTGCTCACCTACGGCGACCAGATGCCGGCCCTGCCGGTGCTGAACTACGACAACTCCCGCCTGCTGCCGGAAAGCTACACCGGTACCTTGATCACTTCCAGAGAGATCAAAGGTCTGGAACTGAACGCCGGTCGTTTCACCGCCGAATCGCGCAAGAGCGATGAAGGCCGTGACAGTGGTGGTCTGAAGTCGATCAACGTTTTAGGCGGCAGCTACCAGTTCACAGAGCACTTCAAAGGTGCGCTGTACGCTTCCGACGTTGAAGACGTATTGAAGAAACAATACGTGAACGCCAACTACGTGTTGCCGTTCAACAAGGATCAGTCGCTGACCCTGGACTTCAACGGCTATCGCACCAAACTGGATAGCTCCTACGTTCGCGAAAACACCGTTCCGGGCAAAAGCATCGTTACTGGTCAGGACAATAAGATCTGGAGCCTGGCTGCGACTTTCGCCACTGGCCCGCACTCGTTCACCGTGGCGCACCAGCGCTCCACCGGCGACAGCAACCTGGGCTACGCCTACGGCGGCTATCAGAAGGATCAACAACGCGTAGGCGACGGTGGCAACACCATCTACTTGGCCAACTCCTACTGGTCCGACTTCAACGCTGAAGACGAGCGCAGCTGGCAGCTGGGTTACGGTCTGGACTTCGGCGCATTCGGCGTACCGGGTCTGAGCTACAACTTCGCTTACGTGCGTGGCGACAACATCACCACGTCCACCAGCGAAGGCGGCACCGAGCGCGAAATCTTCAACCAGTTCAAGTACGTCGTGCAAAGTGGCCCGGCCAAAGACCTGAGCGTGAAACTGCGCAGCTCGATCCTGCGTGTTTCGCAGAAATCCAGCGAGTACAACGTCAGCGGCAACGAGCTGCGTGTATTCGTGGACTACCCGATCAACATCTTCTGATGACCGATCAGGTGTAAAAAGTTTGAAAAAACCCCCGACTGTTTCGGGGTTTTTTTTCGACGGTTTTTTAGTAAAAACCGGAAAAAACCCGTGTTTTTGTCATGTAAAAGTTGTTTTTCAGTCGCTTCAAACCCCGTTTCAAACAACGCTTTAAATGCCTGAAATTCTTTCTCATGGACGCAAATTCTGCACCTAATAGATTAGGCCGCTCAATGCAGCGGAGAATTTGGTAATGATCGTTTTGAATAGAGAAGTGGGCGAATCGCTACGGCGCGACAAATACGTCAACGTCCAGGGTGGTGACTTCAATCTCTACGGTCATTTCGCCGACTTCGTCAGACTGACCAAAAGTTGGGAAAACATGGAGCCTGACAGTTACTACGGTCAGGCCGAAGCCGGCATGCGTTTCCGTCGTTACAGCGATTTTGAGTACAACCCCAAGACTCGCGAACTGAAGCAGCTCGAACATCGCGCGTACGTGCAGTCCAAGGAAAACAACGCCTATGTCGGCGGTCTGGTCCGGCACTTCCAGGACTTTTCCGATGAGGTGATTTCGTCGCCGGTGATGCGCAGCCTGATCGACACCGACTTTGAGGTGTACAAAAGCGTGTTGCCGGAAGAGCTGCACGATGAAATCTGGCAGTGCCAGATCCATCAAATTCGCATCGAGATCAAACCCGGCAAACAGCTGGAAATCACCCCCGAAGGGATTCATTGCGACGGTTATCCGTTCAGCGGCGTGCACTTCTGGGGCCGCAACAATGTCGAGGGTGCAGAGAGTCGTTTGTACGACATCCACGAGCATCAACTGGCGTCGACCACTTACCAGGAAATTCTCGATACCACCTACTTCCTCGACCGCGACATGCGCCACTACGTGACCCCGGCGCGCAACTCGCACACCCATGCCATGGCGTACCGGCAGATTCTGGCGATTTCCTTCTCGCGGCCCGGGACCGCTTTCGACATTGTTCGCTAATCAGATCACCCCAATCGACGGCGTCGAGTGCTCGACGCCGGTGCTGCTGCGGCGCGCCACGGCCAAGGATGCGCAGCGCATGGAGCGCTTCTTCCGCCAGTTCGATGAAGTGTCCTTCTGCGAATGGCAGGACGCCAAGTGCCTGCGCGGCGTATTGATCCAGAAAACCACCACGGCTTTTCTGGCCTTCGACGTGGCCGGCGAGATCGTAGGAGCGGTGCTGGGCGGGATGCTCGGCAGTCGCGGCACGATCAATCATCTGGCGGTCAGTCCGCTCTATCGCAGCCAGGGCGTCGGTCAACGTCTGGTTGAAGCGGCATCGTCCGACATGAAACGTGTCGGCGTGTTGCGGATGTTTCTGTTCGTCGACGATGCTAACCTCGCGGGCAAGCGTTTTTGGGCTGCCCAGGGTTTTTGCGAGCCTCACGGCGAACGGACATTTGAGAGGGATCTATGAATGAAACGTCCGGCAGTGCGCCGCTGATGGTCAACCATCAGCTGTCGCGTACATTTGCCGAAGCCAGCCCGGTGGTCGCCGGGTATTTCACGGTGGCGTTCGTGTTCGGCTTGATGGCCGTCAATGCGGGCCTGCCAATTTGGCTGCCCGTGGCGATGTGCTTGTTCGTGTATGCCGGCGCTTCGCAATTTGCTGCTTTGGCGCTGATCTCCAGCGGTGCTTCGCTGACCACCATTGTGCTGACCACATTCCTGATCAATGCGCGGCACATGTTGATGTCGGTGTACATGGCAAAAGCCCTGCGTGCGTTAGGGCTCAGTCGCATGGAGCGATGGTGCTACGCCGGTGGCCTGACCGACGAATCCTTTGCTTTCCACAGCGTAAAACTCGGCACCGGCGCGCCGGTCAACGTGCGTTATCTGATTGGCTTCAACCTGTTCTGCCACACCTCGTGGGTGCTCGGTGGCCTGCTCGGCGCGGTCTGTGCCCAGTACGCGGCGCACTTGATCAAATATCAGCTCGATTACGCACTGACGGCGATGATGCTCTACGTGCTGGTTTCGCTGTGCAACACCCGCAACAAACTCATCGCCGCCGCGGCTGCTGTGGTTTGCATGGGAGCACTGAGCCTGGTCGGCAGCTCGCCGTTTAATGTGTTTATCGCCACGTTTGTGGGCTGCGGAGTGGGTGTATGCCTGACCAAACGTTCCTGATCCTGGTGGTCGCGCTGATGATGGCCGTGACCTTCCTGCCACGGGCATTGCCCTTGCAGATCAACACCGATCACTGGCCGCCGTTTATCGCGCGCGCGCTGGAATACCTGCCAGTGGCGATCGTGGCTGCGATCAGCCTGACTCCCTTGTTGATCAAGGATCAGCACATACAGCTCGATCGCCCGGAGTTCTATGCTGCGATTCCGACGTTGTTATGTGCGTATTTCAGCAAAAACCTCTTTCTCAGTGTGGCGGTTGGGACGGCTGCGTACATTGCGCTCGGCTCGTTCATGTAACGGCAGATCGACCACGTCGCTCAACGCCTGGTTCGACAGGTCCGGGTTGTTGATCGCCAGCCGCACCTCAAGGAAGTCCTCGAAACCGGGGAAGATCGTCAGGCCGTTCTTCTGCGCGGCCTCGCGGGAGACCATGCCAACTGCATCCATCTGCGTGATCAGCGATAGCGTAAGGGTCTCGCTGCAGGAATAGACCATGCGTTGACCGTTCTCGTGATTGCCCAGCCCGGCGTCGAGAAAGCGCAAGAAGCTGTGGGAATACGGACAATCTTCCGCGGGACGCACCTGAAACTTGTTGCCCAGCAACGTCAGCGGATCATTCTCCTGCCCACAATGCGCGCCGACCACCTGCACCTGCACATCCGGCAGGACAATGCTTGGCAAACCCGGACGCTGCGGGCCGATCAGCACCGCGAGGTCAAAGTCTTCATTTTTCAGCTTGCTGAGGTTTTCCATCGACTCGGCGTAGCTGAATTCCATCTGAAAATCGGGAAACACCTCAATCAGGCGTCCGATCATTCGCCGATTGAAGTCAGGCGACAACGTGTTGTTCAACGCAACCTTCAACGTGCGTTGCCCCGGCACTTTGAGCGCCTCGACTTTTTCTTCCATCTGTCGCGTGGCAATCAGCACTCTGTCCATATAAGGCGTCAGCTCGGTGCCTTGCGGCGTCAGCGTCAGCCCTTTGTTGGAGCGACGAAACAAGCGGAAACCGAACTGCTCTTCGACCTTGTTCAACTGCGCGGCCAATGCCTGCACGGTCAGGCACGAATGCTCGGCTGCGGCCGACAACGAGCCGGTCTGCACGATGCGCATGAGGTTGCGTAAGGTTCTGCTATCCATGGGTAATGCCCTCTGAAGTGGGCTGGGTATTGTTGTTTACGAGACGACCGGTTCGGCGTCATATGCCGGCTATATTCCTGCACCTGAGCATAGTTGTCGCGGGTTTAGTAGCGAATTGATGTCCCCGCCGATGGCTGGAGGCTGACACAGGATCGGGGTTTTTGATGACTCGGGGGTGATTGGGGTCAAAAAAAGTTCGGGGCTTTGGGGAAAAGTTGAGGTTTTCAAAGGGGAAGTGACTGACAGGGGAAGTGGTTTTTGCCTGTAACAGGCACAGACGATTCTTCGGAGAAGCGGAGATTTGGCTGATAGCGTCTGTCTGTCAAACCAGATGAAATAGACGTTCGGGATGCGACGCGGACCTATGAAAAACCGTCTATCAACTTCGCATTGACCGCCAAAGATCCACCCGACCACAATGCAGAGGTAGCGCTGATGTAGCTACAAAAAACCACAAGAGGTATTTGAAAATGACTGCACTGCTGAAAACCACGGATGTGCGTTGCCGCATTGATGAGGATTTGAAGGCGCGCGCGACCGAAGTTTTGAACGCTTGTGGGCTCAGCATTAGCGATGCCATGCGACTTTTTCTGCGCCAGGTTGTTGCGACCCAGGGACTGCCCTTTGAGGTACGTGTGCCCTCAGAGAAAACGGCCCGCGCAATGATGGAAGCTCGAGATATTCGCCAGCGTTTCGACTCGATAGACGACATGCTGAGGGCTGCTGATGGCGAAACCGGAGAAAACACAAAAGCGCGCTGAACGGCCGAAACAGTGTATGCAAACGTCCGAGTTCAAGAAGTCGTGGGAGCGTTATAAACGCGCTGGAAGGCGCGATATGAACGAAGTCAGGAATGTGATGGTGATGCTTTTTTTAGCTGATCAGCTACCCCCTGAATATTTGGATCATGCTCTGACCGGAGATTGGTCGGGATTCCGCGAGTGCCATATCGGTGGCGATTTTCTGATGATCTATGAAAACACTCGACCGGACCTGATCACGTTTGTTGATTTGGGGAGTCACTCGGAGTTGTTCAACTAGTACAGATATAAAGTCGCGTTGATGTCGAGCTTTTACAGTCACTGCTCTGTTCGTAATTTTCTTCGCTTACGAATAATTTTCAGATAATGGTTCGGATGTGGTCTAGAGTGAAGGTAAGTTAAATTCACGTCAGGAGGGGTCATGCCCACCTCAACCCCAGCCCTCAACCCGCGCGAACAACTTGACGCCCCCGAAGCAGGCCGTGTCGCGCTGAAGTTTTTCTTCAACCTCATGGAGCGGTGGGGCTGCAACGCCGAGCAGCAACGCACATTGCTCGGCGGTGTCGGCAACACCACGTTCTACAAGTACAAACACCTGCCGCCAAACGTTCGCCTACCCCACGACACCCTTGAGCGCATCTCCTACCTGATGGGCATTCACAAGGCGTTGAGCATCATCTTCAGCAACAGCCGCGAACGCGCTTATACGTGGGTCAGCAGCCCGAACACTGCCGCGCCGTTTAATGGGCAAACCGCTCTGGACTACATGCTGGCCGGGCGCGTGGTCGATATAGCCGATGTACGACGCTATCTCGATGGAGTGCGCGGTTGAGCGCGCCAGCGCTGGCTGATCCGCATTGGCCGCGTGCCTACCGGATCGTTAACAGCAGCTTCCCGCCAATTGCGCTGTTCGAAGACGTGCTCGACCCTGAAGACCTGGAAGTTGCCTACGCCCTCGAAGCGCTGACCAATGATCGTCTGATCGCCCAGGCGGGAGTCCTTGATCGGGTGCGCCCGGAAGACCGGCTCTCAGGCCCCGGATCGACCCCGGTGATGGCTGCGTTCACGCACATCGGCAAAAGCAGCCGCTTCACCGACGGCACCTTCGGCGTTTACTACGCCGCCAGCAGCCAGGCCGCGGCTATCGCCGAAACCTGTTATCACCAGGAACGTTTTCTCGCAGCCACCAACGAAGCAGACCTCGAATTGACCATGCGCACCTACGTCAACCGAGTCGTCAAACCGCTGCACGACATTCGCCACGACTATCCGAACCTGCACAATCCTGATCCGGATGCCTACGGTCCTTCTCAGGCATTTGCCCGGCAGCTACGTGAAGCCCAATCCTGGGGTTTGCTTTACAACAGCGTTCGCTTGGCCGGGCACGAATGCGTCGCTGCGTTCCGGCCACCGGCAGTTTCGATTCCCAAGCAGGGCAAACATCTGAGATATGTTTGGAGCGCGAGCCAGAGGAGGATTTCGTTTGTGTTGGAGATCAGTCAGGTCTGAAATGCAAAAAGCCCTCGCAGCAGCAAGGGCTTCACGCGGGTGATTTACATCAACGGTTTACCTGGCGGCGCGTCCATTACTTTCACCACATCATCGATTAGCGCCTTGCTCAATTCTTGCGAATATTACGAGGCACAAGCGTGAGGGTTTGGATCGCGAGAGACTGAAGAGTCCGCAGTGAGGGTCTATTGTTACTGAAGACGGTGCGCCAAAAATATAAACACGCCAGAAACAACAAAGCCCCTGCATTTCTGCAGGGGCTTTGTTTTGTATGGTGCCGGCACCAGGAGTCGAACCCGGGAACTACTGATTACAAGCGGCTTGCTCCGGTGTTTTTTCAAGATTCAGTAAGTATCGAAAATCCGTAACAACCCTATATATACAGGGTATTATCCTCACTTCGTTGTTTCGTCTCGTTGCACGTTGTAGTCTTCAGTTAACTGAGAAGCTGTGACCAAAGCTGTGACCAAGACTGAGGCGCGACCAATGGCGAGCAATGCATCGAAGACTGTGAACGACCAGAAAGTGCGGGGTATGACTCCGGGCTGCTCACCTCTGGTCGAAAGCCTGCCGGGACGGGGCACCGGGGCACTGGTATTCAAGCGTCCGAACGAAAGCTCGCCCGCTTGCTACTACCGCTATCACCTGGCTGGCAAGCAAGTGCTAATCAAGCTAGGAGTGTATCGACGCACTCCTCGTGAGGTCGGCTTTACCTTGCCGGAACTGCGCGACCAAGCTGCGGCAATGGCGCAGATAGCTAAAGCTCACGGCGACGTTAAGGGGTACTTGGCACAGCAGGAAGAAGACGCTGAAGCGGCACGTATCCAAAATGAGCGCGCTGTCGAGTCTGCTCGCCTGAAGGCGGAGGAGGAGGCTCGAAAGCTTCATCATCTAGCCGAAGTCGAAGCGTCACGCGGCACCTTCGGAGAGCTATTCCTCGACTACATCGAATCGCGCCGGGAGAAGGCCACTGTCGGCGTCGTCAAGGAACTGGAGCGGTTATATCAGACCAATATGCTGGCCCCTCACGCCAGCGTCATGGCATTGAAGGCGCGAGATATTCGCCCCGACCACATTCTCGCCATACTTAATCCGATCTGGGATCGCGGTGCGAAGGTACAGGCCGACCGAATGCGTTCGTTCTTGGCTGCGGCATTCAATCATGGTCTGCGTGCCGAGAACGCAGTCGGCAGGTCGAGCGCCAAGAGCTACAACCTCGAGAACAATCCGGCCATGTTGGTGGCAGTCGAGAAGGTATCGGCCCCCGCAACCCGTGCGCTTTCTGATGCGGAGTTGAGAAAGTTCTGGGCAACCGTCGAGACCACCGAAGGCGTCGGGCCGGTCATGGCGCTGTTGTTCAAGTTCGTCATTGCCACAGGCGGGCAGCGCATCTTCAACATTTGCCAAACCACTTGGGATGACTACGATCTGGAAGCCGGCACCGTGCGCTTGATACACCGCAAAGGGCGCGGAGGCCAAGCTATGAGTAGGCCACACCTAGTCCCGTTGACTGAACGGGCTGTCGCCATTCTGAGGCGTGTTAGGGAGATCAACGGCTGTCATTCTTGGCCGTGGACCACCACCGGAAAGCAGCACATCGTCGTCAGCAGCCCGACCCATGCTATTGCTGACTGGCTGAAGTCAAAGCACGCAGTGATAAGCGGGAAACAGACTCCCAGCTTCTCGCCACGCGACTTGCGCCGCACGTGCGCCCAACTGATGCAGCGACACGGAATCAGCGATCAACTGTCCGATCTGCTGCAAGCTCACGGCCAGACTGGCGTGGCGAATATGCATTACCGAAATAGCCCCGAGGCGGCATTGCCGGAAAAGCGGCGTGTCATCGAGCTGTTCGAGCGTGCGCTTGCGAAGGTGTTGAAAGAGCAGCAGACCGCTAAGGTGGTGCCGCTGTCGAGAAAAAGTAAGTGAAAGTGAAAAAAACAAAAAATAGTTTCTAGTGCATTTGGTGCGATATGCCGAGGTATGGTCAAGTACGGTTCGCAAAGGCTGAAATGCAACTGAGTATCGTTTGCTAATACATACTTGTACGGTCCGCACGCCTCGCTACTATGCGGCTACTGGCTAGACGTAAAACACCCAGATGAAACGCCCTGCACGCTGTGGCAGGGGGTTGCTGGCAACTTAGTTGCTGCTGGGATGCAGGCAAAGAAAAGCCCTCGACACTGCGAATGCCGAGGGCTGATCTGGGGGGACGGAACACCGTCCTTTTGCATACCGGCAAGGCCAGTACATACCCCAAGGTAGAAGCTTTTAGTCGGGCTTCAATATCTACAGGCAAGGCTTGTAGACACCGGGAGTTTAAGTCACCTGAATTTGGCGTCAATGCAAATTCGTTCCGTCCGACCGACGTAGACCCCCGTCGTGCGGCACTCGTGACTTTCTATCCTGCACTGAGGGGAATCCCATTCAGTTCGAAATGGATGCCCAAAATGAGTCAACAAAACAATAGTGTCAGTCCTTCCACTGCATCCCCCAATCTGCCGATTCCCGGCACCTTCGGCACCACCGCACAGCTCTGCACTCGCTACCAAGTCAGCCGCACGACCTGGTGGCGCTGGTCGCAGATGGCTGGCTTCCCGAGCGCCGTTCGTTTCGGTCGTTCGGTTCGCTGGCCGGTTGAGGCCGTTGAAGCCTTCCTGACCACGCAGGAGGCGTAACCCATGCATACCCACCAACCCGCGAATCCACGCGGGCCGGCAGCGATCGGCCTGAAGAAAGGCTCCCCCAACCTGATCCAGGGGCAAATCCAGCGCATCGCCAATGCGGCTCTGCTCGCTGCCGACAATCTGCTGGTCGACTGGCTGCCGGATGGCACTCTCAAGGGCAAAGAGTATTGGGCAATCAATCCGGTGCGCAGTGATCGCACGCCCGGGTCGTTCAGCATCGACTCTTACACCGGCAAATGGCACGACTTCGCCAGCGGCGATAAAGGTGGCGACCTCGTGTCACTGTTGGCCTACCTGCGCGGCTGGCGGCAGATCGAAGCCGCACGCTGCATTGCCGGGCAACTGGGGCTTCAATTCGGCGGTGACCAGAAGCGCGATCTGCTCGCCGAGGAGATCGAGCGGCAGCATTACGCCCGCCAGTGTGAGCAGCGTAAGCAGAGTAAGCAGCAAGACGATGAAAAAAAGCGGGCTGAGTGGGAGCAGGCCGCCACTCGTGCTCGTCACGACTGGTCACTCGCGGGCCCGGCTGATCCCAAGCATCCTTACTTGGTCCGCAAGCGCATCAAGTCCCACCATCTGCGTCAACTCGGCGGCGTGCTGCTGGTTCCAATCTACGGGCACGGTGAATTGGTGAGCCTTCAGCGCATCAAGGCTGATGGCAGCAAGTGTTTCCTTCCGGGTGGTCGGATCAATGGTTGCTACTGTCTGTTTGGTCTTATCGAGCCTGGCGTCGAGCTGTTCATTGTCGAGGGTGTCGCCACGGCCGCCACGCTTCACGAGCAGACCGGCAAGCCGGTCGCCGCTGCAATGAGCGTCGGCAATCTGCTGCCGGCTGGTTTGGAGCTGAAGCGCTGCTACTCCGATGCCGTGCTGATCATTGGTGGCGACGATGATCGGGCCAAGGAGGTCGAGGGCAAGCCCAATACGGGCAAGCTGGCGGCCCTCCACGCGGCAGCGATGATTGACTGTGGTTATGTCCTGCCGGCCTGGCCGAAGGGTGCGCCGCTGCACCTGTCCGACTTCAACGATTTGGCCGTCTGGTGGGAGGGCCGGGTATGAAGGGGTCACTGATGACCGAAGTAAAAATACCGGCTATCGAATGGCGGGTGCCTGATCCGCTGCCAATCGCGCTGCCGCCTAAACCCTACCCGATCAACAGCCTCCCGCCGATCATGCGGGATGCAGCGCTCGCCATTGCCCGACTCGTCGCGGCGCCGGAAGTGCTGGCTGCCCAATGCATCATTGCCGCCGCCGCCTATCTGGCACAAACGCGAATCAACGCGCCACACATGCATATCCCGGAAGGGATGCCTTGCTCGCTGTTTCAGTTTGCCCTGGCCGACTCCGGGGATCGCAAGAGCGAATGCTACCGGCTTGCCTTCAATCCTATTGAAGAGGCGGAGCGGACCAATCGTGGTGAATACACCGCGACAATGGTCCAGTACCGCAATATGCAGGTAGGCAAGAGTGGTAAGGCGTTGCAAGAGTTCAAGGAGCAGGTTGCGCTGCCGTCCGATCCGCGCACCCTGTATGCCGATGCTACCTATGAGCGTATTGCCGGTGACTTCGTCAATGGCATGTCCTCAGCCATGTGGACGACAGATGAGGGTGGCCGCATTTTCGGTGGGCACAGCATGAAGTCCGACACCGTTCCTGCAACTGTCGGCGGTCTGGTCAAACTATTCGACAATGGTCGGGTCGAGCGTGATCGGGTAGGTGAGTTTGGTAATGGCATTGCCTACGACCGCCGCTTCGGCATTCACATGTTGGCTCAGGAGGTCACGGTACGGTCGGCGCTCAACGATCCGTTGCTGCAAGGGCAGGGTTTCCTTCCACGCTTTCTGATGGCCGCTGCGCCTTCACTGGCGGGTACTCGTTTGTTGACTATCAAGACAATGAAAGCCAGCGCCTATAGCGACCCGGCAGTGAAAATCTATTGGAATCGCTGTAAAGAAATTGCGCGGATGAAGTCGTTCGCCGGGCCAGATGGTGCGGTGAAACCACCGGTCATCGAATTGACGCAAGAGGCCGAGCTGGCCTGGATGGCGTTCTACAACCGTGTCGAGGTCGAGCAAGGGAGCCTCGGTGAGTATGGGGGGCCACTTAAACCGTTTGCCAGTCGTAGCGGTGAGTTGGCTCGTCGACTTGCCGCCATCTTCGCGCTTTTCAAGGGGGAGCCAGAGATCAGCGAGCAGACCATGATCGGCGCTTGTGAGATTGTTGAGCATTCGCTGCAGGAGTGGTCGCGTTACCTCGGCCAAAACTCGGCAGAGTCTGACGGCAACCGTGAGGCTTTGGAGCTGTTGGAGTGGCTGAAATTGAAGCCTACTGTGCGTACTGTGAAGGGTGTTTATAAGGGAGGGCCGCGCAAGTTTCGTACTGTGGCCAAGGCTCGCGGCGTATTGGCTACCCTGACCGCAGCCGGATGGCTGGTTTTCCCAAGCGGCGATGAGCAGGTATTCGAGATCAATCCGTACCAGCAGGGCGGGGAAGTGGCGAATGTGGCGAATCCGGCGCAAACCAGCGTCAAAGCAGGCGTAGCCGTTGGCGAATGTATGGCGAACGATGGCGAGTCTACGGCTGGGGAATATCACAGCGTGAGCGTGCCTTGCGAGGTTCGCCACCATTCGCCGCTCGTTCGCCACGGCAGCACCCAGCAAATTCAAGCAGATTGGCCGGATTCGCCAGATTCGCCACCTGCATCTGTAGAAGGCACCAGCGGATGGAGCATGACGGTATGATCGTGGCCGACCTGATCCATCGTGCCGCTGATGCTGGTATCTCAATGATCTACCGCAATGGCGCACTGCAACTTTATGCGGAGCGTCAACCGCCCCCCGAGCTGCTGGCCAAACTGATCGCCCACAAGGTCGAGATCATCGCCGCACTGAGCGCCGCTAACGATCCTATCCCGCCAACCGCTTGGCTCTCCCATGTCGCGCGCCTGCTTGGCACCAGTCCTATCGTGCTGCTGGGAGGCGGGCACTTGGATGAGCACGACCTTGCCGAGCTGGCTGGGACGGACGCGGCGCTGGTGGCTGACACAATCCGCGTGAGCCCAACATGGATCAATCGGCCACAGGGAGTTGAGCAACCGGCCGAGGTTCACCTCGCGGAGCAGCTTGAGCTGCAGCACATCACCCCTGAGACGTCACGGGCATGGCGAGAGGCAGATGCTGCATACACCAACCATCTGATGAACTGCCGCGCTTGCCATGCGGCAACCAGCCGTTATTGCGTGGCCGGCGCTGATTTGCGGCAGCGTTACAAAAACACCCCGATGGAGTAGAGCGAATGAGCGACGCCACGACGGTGAAGTTATAACCGCCAGCGCACCGGCGCAGCGCATTGGGGTGCTTGCGCCGGTGAGCCAAACATTACCGGCGCAGAGCGGAACGCCATCGGCTCATTGGCGCATAGTAAAGCCGGCTTAGTGCCGCCCAATTTTAGAATTATGCAGCTACGGAAGTTTGTAATTAGTTGAGACCTAGGAGTAAGCGATGAGCAAGAACCGCCTGTTCAAGAATCAGCCAAAAATTCGCCTGATCGTGTCCGTTGAGGGCGATACGGTGGATACCATTGACGAGCTTATTGGTTATCCTTTGGGCGGCGATCACCCGGCTGAGGGTAACCGTTCGGAGTTCGTACGTTTGGCGATCGAAGAGAAGCTGGAGCGTGACGTGGTTCGGTTTCAGAACCGCGCCTCAGTAGCTCCCCAGGCGTATTTGCAACAGTTGGATGATTATCGTCAGCGCTAGAACTTTGATGATTTTTGTAGCAGTACGCGCGCGCGCGCGCGAGATTCCAGTATATGGGACAAGGTATTGGAGCTGTCCATAGGTATCGGCAGCTTCTTTAGCTTGATGTCTGGCGAACTGAAAGCCCGCAGCCATTTGACCGGCATCGAGCTAGGTGAAACTCACAGGAGCGAAAGCGTTAGGACGGACTTAACCAAATACTCATCGATGTATCATTTTGACTACCACTAACTTACTGCAACAAAAAAACCTTTTTCAATTCGATAAGGAGCCGATTATTTCAGTCCTATTGAATTCTGTGCCGCGTAGCATTATAGGTGCATATAAAAAACAACACTGCGATGGGATATGACAACGCGATTGATAGGTCGGCCCAATGAGTGAATACCCATCTAGCTTGACCAATAGGGGATGGTTTTGGGGTGACGTACAACCGCACTATCCTTGAGCGTCCTGTACGACTTCTCGCTTCCATCTAGGAGAAGCTGGACTTGAAGTGGTTCAATTTCAGAACAGCACCAAAAAAGAAACTGATGACCTTCGAAAGCCTGCCGATATAACCCTTAGTGAGAGGCAGTAAAAGGCCAAAAGGAGCCGGTGAAGCGCCCTGTAACTGATGAGATTTATCTGCCTGATTTCCCGGAGACAAAACGCATCAAAAGGCATATGACGCTCACACCCGCGCGCTTGACTAGAGCTCCGTAAAAAAGGCTTGATTCAGTCCCATTTAATGGCACATTGACACCTCAATCGACCCACTGACATCACCTGTCAGTGACGGACTTTATAGTCGGTGAATCTTCCAACGGATTTGGGCAGTCAATCATGGCCTTAACTCTGCACGACACCCTGGCTGTTCGGCTGGCGGGAATTCTTTTGCAGCTCAATCAAGGTGGATCGCTGTGCCGTTACGATCTAGCGGATCAGTTCGGGGTCAGTGAGCGAACCATCTACCGCGACTTGAACCGCCTCGCCGATGTCGTCGTACGCCTGCCAGATGGACGTTACCAACTCGTCCCGGAGCACCAAGGCAAACTGCAGCCTCGAGACCTTGAAATCTTCGCGAAGCTCACCGGTGTCAACCAACTGTTTCCCAACGGTGGACATCGATTTTTTCACTCGCTGCTGAATCCTGATGAACATCGCAACTTTCTGGTTAAGGCCCATCACCACGAAAACGGCTCCCCCACGGATCTGCAATTCCAGCAGTTGAACAATGCCGTTCGCCGACACCTGCAATGCCGGCTGGTCTATGCAGAAAAGCCGCGCACTCTGTTTCCATACCGTCTGGTAACCAACAAAGGTATCTGGTACTTGGCCGCTACCGAAAATGGCCAGTTAAAGGCATTTACGCTGAGCCGCATTAGCCTGCTGCACATCACCGACCAGACCTTCGTCCCTCAACCACAAGTACATCGCCAAATCGAAGAAGACGACGACATCTGGTTCAGCAAGACAAAGACCCTAGTTCGACTATCCGTTGCGCCGGCGATTTCTTACTACTTCCTGCGCCGCCCGGTGGTGCCTGGACAACAGATTGTCCAGACCTTGGAAAGCGGCGAGTTAATAGTCAGCAGCGCGATCAGTCATGCCAATCAGATCTTGCCCACCATCCGATTCTGGATTCCTCACGTGAGAATCCTCGAACCGATATGGCTTAAGGCCCAGTTGAACAACGAACTAAAACATTACCTGCAATCCGAAACTCAACCCATGACAGGAGCCGAGCAATGAACCTACTGGTTAACGCAAGTGAGTCCAACGATCAAACCCCGCTGGACGGCGTAGTACTTGGTAGCGATGCGTACCAAGAACAACAGGCATTGGTTATCGAAGAACAGGTCCTAGGTGGCGAGGAAAACGCCGCTGCGACGGCTCAATTACTGTCCGAATTCGTGCACTCCAGCGAACAGCATGCCGATCTGCCCGTGGAAGTATGGCTGGGTGAAGAGTTTCGCAAACACCCAGGCATCTGGCAAAGCGATGAGGAACGCCTTACAGCCGCCAAAGAGGTGGTCGCGTCGGTCATGCGTTTCAATGACTCTTCCGATTCCTTACAGGCACATCTACAACGTGGTCAGAGCGAGGCTAGCTGGATCGCTCGCGAAATGGAGAAAGGCGCAGCGGTCAGCGGCTCCTTGGGGGTTGGCCATTATGCCGCGAGCATCGACGCGGCACTTGCTAAAGCAACATCCGGCGCCCGGGTGATGATCACTAACAACAATGGCGACATCAGTTTCTCCCCCAACCTTGATGGATTCATTGCCGAGCAGCATCACGTCGATACCTTCAACATCGACGCGGTAACCAAAGGCAGCGAGTATCGAGCAAAAGTCGTCAACTCGAATGGACTGAATTCAGTCGACATTGTGATCGTCGACGGTCAGGGCAACGTGGTTCATGAATACCAGTCCAAATATGGCGGTGATGCAAAGGCCACCGAGCAACTGTTTAAGCGAGGGGAATACGGAGAGCAAAAACGGCTGGTTCCCGAAGGGCAAGGCAAGGACATCGCCAACAGCACTGAAGTCGTCGAAATCGACGGCGTACATTCCGAGCCGCTCAGCAAGGAACAGGCTCTGGAATGGCAGCGCAAGGCGCGGGAGGAGGCCGAAGCTCGCCAGTATGAATGGAATGACACTAACCGCATAAACGTTGCAAAACAGATCGGTAAACAGGCGTTGATCGGAGCTGGCATCGCGGCAGGTCTGCAGGGCTTACGCATTTTGGCGCGCCGAACCTGGAATAGTTTCCAGGGGCGGAAAAATCCACCGGCCAGCGTTGATCTCAAAGAGTTCCTCACCAGTTCCCTGAACAGCACGGCACAGGTATTCACTCAAGTCGCTGTCAGCGGAGCGATGGTTGTCGCGGCAAAGAACGGTCTACTCGGTACGATACTGAAAAGAACCCCAGCTGGTCAGATCGCGAACATTGCTTGCATCGCTCTCTCCAACACAAAAACCCTCTACCAGCTCGCCACAGGCCAGTTGTCCAAAGAAGAAGCACTCGACCGCATGGGGCAAACCACCACCTCAGCCGTTTGCGCTATCGCAGCGGGCTCGCAGGGTAGCGCTTTAGGTATGGCGATAGGCACCGTATTCGGGCCACCGGGCATCGTCGCTGGTGGCTTCATCGGCGGCATGATTGGCGGTATGGCTGGCGGCATAATCGGCGAGCAACTGTTCGATACAGGAAAAAGCCTGGTCAAAACTTCCGTCGCCTTGGTTAATCGTGTGGCTTCAAGTGTTGTAGAAGGCGCGAAGAATCTTCTTAGTGGACTAGGTAATTTCGCCAAAGGGTTGTTCGCATGAGCGCCATTAATAATGCGTTATCGCTGAATGACAAACTCCATGCCCATTTGAGCGCCGGCTACCCTGGGTTTTACATACAGTCCAGCGAAGAAGCGCGAGTGGATCGAATTCTTACGCTGGCCGCCACCAATCTGCAGTTGCATCTCATGGAGTGGAACTTGGCCTATGGCTGGGTCGACTTTCGCACCAAACAACCGCGTACCGAGGCCACCCAGACCGAGCTGGCCTACTGTCTACCGGTGCTGGCGGATGAGGATCTCAGCCGCAAGCTGATCGTGATCAAGGATGCCAAGGCAGCGCTGGAAAACCAGCCGTTGGCGATCGCTCGCCTCAAGCAATTGCTCAACCGTATCCAGCGCCATCATCGCGGCGAATGCGCTGTGGTGCTAGTGGCAGAAAGCCTATTCATTGCGCCGCAGATTGAGGCGCAAATTACTCTGCTACCACTGCCATTGCCGGGGCGCGAGGAAATTATCGAGCAAATCGAATCCTTTGCCGATGAGCAGAACCTGATCATCCCCCAGGCATTGTTGCCACGCCTGGCCGCTACTTGCAGCGGGTTGAGTGAAGAAGAAATACGCCAGGTACTGTCCATGGTGCAACATCCGCACCCGGAGTTGAATGAGGCCGCACTCGGCCTGATTCATTACGAAAAAGAACAAATCATCGCCAAGAGTGGCGTGCTGGAAATGGTCAAGGTCGGCGAGACGGCCAGCGATATCGGCGGCCTGGAAAATCTCAAACAGTGGCTCAAACGCCGTGCTGAAATTTTCCGTCGGCTGGACGAAGCCGAAGGCGCCGGGGTGACTGCGCCAAAGGGAGTACTGATCGCGGGGATGCCCGGTTGTGGTAAATCCCTGACCGCCAAAGCCGCCGCACACCTTTTCCAATTGCCACTGCTGCGGCTGGACATCGGGTCGCTGCTGGGCAAGTACGTCGGTGAAAGCGAGCACAATATGCGCCGCGCACTGACCATGGCCGAAAGCGTTAGCCCGTGCATTCTGTGGATCGATGAACTGGAAAAGGCCTTTGTGGGCATGGGCAGCGGCGAAGGTTCCGAAGTCTCATCCCGACTTTTCGGTTACTTCCTGACCTGGATGCAGGAGAAAACCGGTGCTGTGTTTGTTATTGCCACCGCCAACAACATTAGCGCCTTGCCGGCGGAGTTGCTTCGCAAAGGTCGTTTCGATGAAGTGTTTTACGTGGGGTTCCCCAACGCCAAAGAACGCTCGGCCATTCTCGGCATTCACCTCAGGCAAGACTGGGGACAACTCACCGAGCAGCAGCAACAGACACTGACGGCGCTCTGTCGCGACTATTCCGGTGCCGATATCCAAAACGCTGTCGGTGAGGCACGGGAAAGCGCATTTCTCGACGGCCAACCTCTGACTCATGAAGAAATCGAGCGCGCCATCCGCGCGACAGTACCTCTGCGCGAGACACTGCGCGAGCAAGTCGGCAAATATGAAGTGTTATTTGAAAAGCTAAAGCTCAAACCAGCCTCCAGAGTCGACGGACTGAGTATCGCGCAGATGATTCAACTGGCTGACAGTCCCAATCCGGTACGTCGAAAGGAGGTCGCTTGTCACCTGGAATGTCCGGATGATCTGCTGGAAAAACTCAGCACGGATACAGACTTGGAAGTGCGCCTGAGCGTTTACCGAAATCCCAATTGTACAGAGCGGTTGCTGGCGAGCAGTTTGAGTAAAGACAAGAAAGCACCGGACTTCGATATGTCGATATATCGGCTCAGTTGCGTGCACCCAAGAGCGCCTATGGATCTGCTGGCTAGCGAACTGGGTAAATGGGATGGCAGCGACTATATTCAGGAGGAGGCGCTGTTAGCGTGTTCGCACCTCTCTGATGAGGTCAAACTGACACTGTTCAATAAGAGCAAAAGTCATCAAACGCGCATGGATATCTGCCGACAGTCGACTTTGTCCGTCGAGTTGCAAGGGCAGCTTATCGACACCCTATGGGACGCAAGACTCTCCCAAACCTGCGTGCAATTCATCCTGCTCATCGCCAACCCGGTGCTTGACCCCTCGTATCACAAAAAAATCGCCAGTCACAATACAGTTCAGATCATCGATGCGCTGATCTGCCTGGAGAACCTGACAAGTGAGGCGCAGATGGTAATACTGGCCGACGGCCTCCATTTCCTCAAACTGGCCAAAAACCCAAACATCAATCAACACGTGCAGCTATCGCTTTTGTTACAAGCGCTACCTGAATCGGATGCGCAATCCGTTCTGGATGCGCTTAAACCCGGTTCGACCTCGGTTTTTTTCTACAACATCATCTATTCACATCCATTCCAAGACAGCCACTTCGAAGAGGTTTATCTGGAGCTTTCACAAAATCCCAACCTGAGTGCGGACGCCGTGAGAGTGTTGGTAGCGTTTGAGCGAAACGACGAAAACTCGTCAATAATGCTGAACCTTGCCAGCAACCCCAGCCTGCCCAAACATTGGCAACTCGAATTCGCCAACAGCAACAATCATTGGCTCAAAACGCGCCTGGCGTCCAATCCAAAACTCCAAGACGCGGCAAGGGCCCGACTACAAGAACAGGGCATCGAGTCAACTGATTCGTCGTCGGATACATCTGGGACAACCCTAGGTGCTGGAGTGTTTGAATCTATGGCTCGCGCGGCGGTTTCAGGATCGGTTGGGAATATTTTCGGCGGTGCAACCATGTTTCAAGGGGGTCTTTTTCCATCGTGGTTCAATGGAGACAAATCATAAAGAATCTCGCTGTTTTCTCAACGCGTGGATGCATGCTTGGGCAGGGGATCTAGACCTCGAATGTGCCATAGGATTTGTCGAGTTCTTTTGGTGAATCGGGCCTGATGGCCGACGAATCACTAATTCATGACGATCAGGTCGGTGCTGGTGTGGTGACGTACAGAGTTCAGCTTTGTACGTCCCCTCTCGACTTCCTTAGGTGCCAGTGGTTAGTGGATATGGGCCTTGTCGAGTTGCTCCAACGCTTCTTCAGACCCCCGTGAACATGCAGCAATCTCTGATCAAATAGATGGTAAAGACTTAGATATTGAAGACTCGACGATAATAGCAATTTACCTTTTGTCTACGAGATCACTCTGGAAACACGCGTCGCTGCCGATAAAAAGGCCGCCACGCTAAATCTGCAGCACAACAGGGAGAGAAATGATGGGTTTCGGCGCACAAGCAAAACAGATAACGGTGGTATACGCCAAGGATTATGAGGTCGGCGCCAACATCATCGAAGCACGAATCCAGGCGTTTTCTGGCTACACCAGCCGCCTTTGGGACATTAGCTTTTACGAGGCCAATAAAGCGACGCTAGACAGCGATCAACGAGTGCTTTTTCTCGGCGGTTTCGATGAAAACTCGGCGGCGGGGAAGTACGAAAAAGTATTCGACAACAGAGAAAAAGGCCGGGGCTGCATCCATGCCATTGCCGGTTCCAAGGCGCTTATTTACCCCACGGGCGATGCGTCAGACGACACGATAAGACTGACGGGCGGAGCGAGGTTCCGTACCGATAGTAAAGGCAATACCACTTCCGGAAGTGAACTGCCTAAAATCGATTTTCCCAACTTGAATTTCAAATCCACGATCTGGCGAAAAGCAGCGTTTGGCATTTTCGGTATGCTCACCGATCGCCTGCTCACACCGAATGAGCCCACCAAACAACAGCAACTGGAGAATGGCTGCGAAGAATTTATGGAGAAAAGGTTTGCCAAATGGGTAGGCTTCACACCCTCTTGAGCTGAGCCCGCCTTAGTTCCATGGATGTCGACGCTCGATTTCGCCGTTACGCGCTATCCCGTATTACTTGCTGGATAACTTGGCTTGCCTCCGCTACCTGGGATACGCCCGTCAACTCACTCATCCTCTTCATTCCGAGCCCATAATATGAGTAATTAGCTCAATTCGATGGGTGCGATGGAAGTCGAGGGGGCAGCCTTAGTTTCACCTCTGCTCATTCCTATCAAGAGGGCTGTTGCAAAATTTTTCGCGCTCCAGTTCTTTCCGAAGCTCGTCTACCGCCTGTGTGTTTTTCATCACGACGACGCCAACCATTAGGCCGATAGTGAAACAAAGCAGCTCTTTCATGTGTACTCCTTGTAGGTGATGGAGGTGTTGAGGTCAAGTTGCGATCAGTATGCACAGGTTGAAAAAACAAGGGGCTGACCAAGTTTTAATTGGGGATGAGTACTTGCAGTAGCTCCAACTTTCTTCGCAATTGTTCGACGTGCTCTTTTTCTGCACGAAGAGCAGAGTGCAATCCCTTGTTTTCCATTTCCCAAGTCTTTGCCCTGCGGGCGGTGGTCTTGCAGTCGAGGATTATCTGCAAGATATTTCGTAGCTTTAGGTACTGAATCAACAGCACCAAGGCGATCACCAGCATCAGAAGCAGAGCTCCTGTTGAAACAGCGTCAGCCGTTGCCATCCGCATATCCTTTCTGTGGTTCGATTGATCTCGAAGACAAATTAAGAATATGTAGCATTGAGCGACATGTATAGAATGTAGACTTATACAGGTAAACAAATCACGCACATGGAGACATCATGAAACGCGAGCAAGACCTCAAACTCGTTCGATGGGATCTTGCCCTTCGCTATCGATTGATCGAGACCGTCGCATGGTGGGAGGGCCGGCTGACAACGGGGCATTTGATTCAAAGTTTCGGCATTAGTCGTCAGCAGGCATCGAAGGACATCAACACGTACATCAAAGACCATGCGCCTGAAAACCTTACATATGACAAGCAGATTAAGGGCTACGTACCCAGTAATCAGTTCAAGCCGCTGTTCATCGAAGAAAGCGCTAACGCCTATTTGCACCTTCTGAACCAGACCCACTCGCGGATGCCTCATGTTGAAGGTTTGGCGCTGGCCTACGCGCACACTAAAGTGCTGCAAGTGCCCGATCGCTCAATCAAACCTGAAATTCTTCGCCCGTTACTTAAGGCTTGTCGCGAACGACGGCGGCTTGATATCGAATACGTGTCGCTGAATGCTCCCGACCCAGAGGGGCGTACAATCGCACCGCACACATTGGTTTACACCGGCATGAGATGGCATGTGCGCGCGTATTGTGAGAAGAACCGTGGGTATCGAGATTTTGTGCTAAGCCGTCTGCGCGGGATACCAGAGTTGCGCGACGATGAGACGGACAATGGCATGGCAGATGATGACGACTGGAACGGCATCGTCACGGTGATTATCGCGCCTGACGAGCGTCTAAGCCCTGCACAAAAAAACATCATCCAGATGGACTTCGGAATGATTGAGGGACAGTTGGAAATTCACTGCCGCCGAGCTCTGGTGAAGTACGTCTTGCAACGCTTCCAGATTGATCCGAAAAATCTGAATCCTAAGGCGGAAGCGCAGCAGATTGTGGTGGCCAATTTAAATGAGGTGAAGCCTTGGCTTTATGACTGAATTGGACGTCAAAAAGAAGCAACGTGGTTCACTTGTTTATTATACCGAATTCAGAACCATTGAGCTGTATTCAGCAGTCGCTGCAAAGAAATCGATGATTTGGGGCCAAAAAAAGGCGAGAATATTTCACAATTTCTTAAGCAGTACGCACGTGGATCATCACCAATCTGCCAGTCTACGGCCTAGCCAATAGGACGGACCGGCCTATTACCAAAAAACTGGTTTGGTGCTGCCCTTCATTTACACCCAGATTGAACCAATGCACTCCGATAGAGGCCGGTAGAGATCGACCAGTTGTAGCCCTCAGCGACAGGCAGCAAACGGCCAAAAGCAGATCTGGACTCTGTTAATCCACCAGAAATGGCCGTTCGGTAAGCTGGCTAGTATGCCCCTACGTGAGTCGTGTGTTATACAACAAGACAATTGATAAACCACGCCAAGTGGTCAAAAATTTAAATCGCTCGCCGGTGCAGCAGGCCGCCACTCATTGACTTGGATTTTCTACCGCAGAGAAATACATGATCAACATTATTATCGAGAAAACCGCCGAGCACTTAACTACCGCTTGGCAATACGACACAGTGGTTGATTGGTATAGCGAAAACTCTGCGCCGCACGAAGTGAATATTCTTTCCAGATTTGCGAGCGCTGCGTCGGACATATGGAAAGAATCCACGGCATTCTATGAGGTTATGATCGATAAAGGTCGAATTGACCTGCTGATAATTTCTCCTGAGGCAATTTTGATTGTGGAAGGAAAAACAACATTTCACTCCAATACAAACGCACTAATAAGATCATTAAATGAGCAGATTGAGCGCATACATGGTGCAGATGGCGGGGTGCGCCGACTCATTGATGAAAGAATACCTTCGTACTGTTGGGAACGCTGGAAGCTACAAGCGACGCCGCCAATATATATTGTAACTCTCTCATGGTGTAATTCCAAAGGGATCAATGCATGGAGTAAGTCTGAAGCATGGAGCAAATCTCTAACAGGCTTCGACTCTGGAAGTGAACCTTTTATCTTCAGCGGCGATGAACATTATTTGCTATTTAAATACAGAAAATCAAATGGCACCGCGTGGATTGATAGCGAGCCGAGTCTTGAAATACAGAGCCTTATATAGATTATCTATTTGGTATCTCCTTGCCGTGACGGGGTCTTTGGAGGAGGAAAGAGGAAGGTCTTATTTCTAACAGGCGCCGGCTATGGGTCAATTTCTGCCCTTGGTGGCGGGCAGAAACCGGCCAATAGCGGCCTGAAGCGAACAGAAATTTCCGCAGAAGCAAACCGTCACCTACGGAAGCACGTTGCTCACCCTCGGCCGTAGACACGTTGCTGATAACTTCATAAACTCAACCCACCTTTTTTTCGGATTGTAGTTTTTCGTCCATGTTATGTTCCAGTGTTGGGATCAATGATGGCAAGAGATGACACATGGAAGAGGGCGCTATGTGATACCAATCAAACGGAATGCACCGTATATATCAAAAATAATTAAGCAGTCAACAGCAAGGCGGATTAAATGGTAGATTTTTTTGAAAGTGGTCTATGTATCCACTGCCATTTGGCAAAGAAAGAATTAATTGAGTTCCTGGCATTTAATGAGCAAACAGAAGAATCATGGAGGGCGAGGGACAACAACCTACAGAAAGAACTGAATGAGATTCTTGAGAAATATCCTGAAAAACCACGACGATTTAATTGATAGTTACGCATCGGATCTTCATCTGAATCAATCTAAATACCCTGATCTCCATAGGGAGTCATTGTTAATAACAATCTTTAATTTTCTCGAGCATCAATTAAACTCCTTATGCAAAATATTATATCAGAGCATTGGCAGCGACCTAAAGCTAAACGAAGTATATGGTCAAGGCGTGGAAAGAGCGCTTTTGTTTCTAACAAAGGTCGCTAGATTAAACCTTTCCTCATTCGGCTCAGAACTCCCGGAGATAAAAGGAGTAAACCTCGTAAGAAACACTATCGTCCATAGTGGCGGCCTACTACCCGAAGACCCATTCTCAAAGGTAAATAGGTTTATCGCTAGTTCCGCTGAATTATCAGGAGTAGAATCCGGATATGTAAATATTCACCCAGGATTTGTCGCTCATTTTATAACTGTATTAGTTGATTTTTTTGAGAAGCTCGATATCGAAATACAAAAGCACATACAAGAATACCCCCGATAGCTGACGCAAGGCAGCACAACAGATGCAATCTGCTAACTTGCACTTATGCAGGACAAGTCGCCCATGCTCTGCAGACCGCTCCAAAGTGTCACCCGGATGACCGGCCCGAGTTTGAACCTGGCGAGGTAAGAAACCACTTGGGCTGCCGACCCGCCTCCATCAAGACCATGGGCGTGCCGATCAGACTACGTTCAAATGTCCTATATCCTACAGGTGGATGGATGCACGGAACACAGTAAAACCCGGTAGATTTAGGCACTTACGTGATCAATAGAGGCGCTGCTCAGGTCTCAGGCCAATTATAGGCCTGCAGATTCAGGAAAGTCTCGTAGTAAGTCCGGTGAAGATATTCAAGATCCTCTTCCCAATCGTAAATTGCCTGTGCGAAATTCCCCGGAGATCGTTTGGCATTTCGACAAAGAGCGGCAATCGTCCTGGCCATTTTCATTAACCGCTCGAGGCTGGAGGGCTTAGCCCACTCAGACAAATAGCTTTTTTCAAAATAGTCAATCGCTAAAGTAGCAACGAAGAGTTTATCGAGAATTCTAGTTCTCATTGCGGATGGCTGCCCGCTCATTCCGACGTGATAGCCAAAGTGGCTGAGCAAACCAGCCTTAATCCAACCAACTTGAACTAGTTCTGAAAGCGAAGCGGGAGCATCAGTGGACGGCCATTTCAGAAATGACTTGAGGTAAGCCTTCCAATCCGTCGTCACTAGTCGGACCTCGTACCTTATATCCTTCAGCTTTTCAAAGGTTACCTCTACCTTGGCCTCTGTCAACCGCTTGTAGAGTTCAAAATCGATTAACAAAGCCTTGGTTTCGTCTGTCGAAAACTCTTCCATTTTCTTTGGCCTGCACTTTCCAGACTCCACGCTGGCGTACACAGGAAAGAACAATTGCAGGTAGCCTCGTATCAGGTCCTCATCCCTCTTCGATTTTCCTATCCCAAAAATTTCCGTAATGGAATTAAGGTTGCCGTGCAGCGATTGTTGAATGAGGTATTCGTAGTTTTCGTAGAGGATTTGGCCAGCGCATGAACCGGCATCTTTGAGGTAGCCAGCTTGCTGGACGATTTTTACTGACTTAATGATCGCAGCAATCGATAGCTTATCGGTTCCAACTAGGGACATTCCAATCTCCGCGTCTTAGCTCGTGAGTAACCTGGACAGAGGGACACGAGAGTATCCGGTCCCTATCCATGAAGGCATATTACTATCAGCGACCGTTTTCCTGTCTGCACGTTGGTTACCTTTGATCTCCGCGTTTGGCTGTCTGCTTGTGGTCGTTCCAAGGACAAATCCCATTGACCCTCGCGAGGGATAGTGCAAAGTCAGGTTGAGGCATTGGTACTACGCTGAGCGACAGCTGCTTTTGGCCGATTGTCGTCTGGCACGAATGAGCCTGTCACCAAGGGCAGTATCGACCCGAAGCAGTGCTTACATTGTAAGTGTTCACTCGGATGGGAACGGAGCAAACGTCAGCATGATTACGCTTATCCAGTTACGGGCAACTACCACATCAACCTGTCGATAGTTTTCCTTTAGCATGGAAAAGGCACTGGACTGCAGGTTCGATACATAAGCAACTTCATGGTCGGGCAAATCCTCCTTCTCAATAAGGTTTCTAGATGCCAAAAGAGCAGCGATGCACAACATGCAGACAGAATTCACCTCTTTATGATGTATTGCGTTTTCTGACAATTTCATAATTATTGCCACAGCTACGACATCGTTGCTACAGTTTGAGAAGATTTCAGGGAAGAACTCAGAGTGCATCTCAATCAGGTCTACTGCCTGTTTAGGGGAAAGTGTTTTTCCAATATACCCCATAGATTCTTCAGTGAGCCTGTTAAAGGCTTCTGCAATATTAGTGATTCTATTTTTTGGCCCTGAAATGTCACTCCTAGAATTGCGCTTATTCATCAGTTTTTCATCAGTTCGCATTACATACATTTCTTCATCCGGTTCTACCGCTTGAGCTTCAAACGAGATGCTCACCGACTTGAAATACTTCAACAGTTTTTCCGAGGTGGTTTCTATGTCGTCACCCGGTTCCCACCATCCGGCAGCAAAGAACGCCATGCAGTATTCGTGCTTCATAACCCAGTCGTAGCACATCGCCGCCTCAACAACCTTTTTCAAGTTGTCTTGCCCCTGATCGAGCCCGCCAACAAGCGCATCTCGCAGTGAAACGCCTTCTATTGCAGCGTTCACAAGAAGAGTAGTGCTGTGTCGAGTGGCACCGAATAGGTACTTAAATAGCAGTTCCAGAGCCCTGTCGAGCGATTCTTCTTGGAACTTTACCTGCTCGCTCTGGGTTAGCCCTGACCCAATCTGAACCATGATCCCAAAGAACAAAGCGTTGACACGATCGAATTCTGTTTTGTCGATTGCGCCCTGGGCGAACATGCCGCCATTGACTACTCTGCGAGCGTAATAATAGGGCATCAATATCGCTGGATCATTGCTCGGCAGCGCATCAACCATCAGCCCCAGATCGTTGTTGAGATCTACGAATGCGCCAAGCCCTGTATTTGATTTTTTTTTGACGCGCTCGGTCAGGGACTTCGCCACGAGATTGCTCTTACCACCGAAGGAACCGAGGATAGATTTTAAAATACTCATTCACAACATCCTTGCTATTAAGATTAGGTACTATCTGAAAAGTCCGGGCCGAGGTCTGAAGGCTATTCTCAGGTTTCAAAAAGCGCTCATTTCTGGGCGTGAGACCAGTCAGGCTGCGCAAACGGGGCTCAGCGATTTTTCAGACAAGCCCTGGATTTACCTAATCGCACGCTATGGACTTCCTGGCAAGCTTGAATCGCCACTGATTGAATAGACACGTCAGGGCATCTGCTTTTGGCAGTTTATTTCCGGCCACCTTGGGGTTACAGCGGACCAAAACTGCCGTCGCGGTGCGCGCAAGACGAGGGTTTACCGAGTTTTTTCGACGTAATGAAGCATGCTAGCAGTTTGATGTCTGGCGCTTTGATTGCCTATCGTTGAGGGCGAAATCCAAGACTAACTGTCTCAAAGGAGCAGACCATGCCACTACCAATCGTGCCTATTCTCGCAGCTCTCGCGGCTGGTGGAGCATTGGTTCCACATGCCGCTGGAGGCATGATAGTGACCTCGGGGGCAGGCTATGTGGCTGGCACATATCTCAGTACCGCAGCGATTTCGACAGTTATCTACGCGGTGAGCGGCACTGCTCTTGCGGCATTAGGAATAGGTACAGCAGCAGTAACCGGTGCTGGCAGCGCGATCATTGGTGGCGCAGGAATCTTTGGCACGACCATTGGAGCCACTGGCCTCACCGGCATGCTTATGTCTGCTGGTCTGATCTCTTCAACTCCAATAGCTGTCCCAGTAGCCGGCCTCTCCGTAGTTGCTGGTATCGGAGTGATTGGACTTCGTAGTGTGCATATTCGTGGAATCAAGCGCAGGCTGGCAGCAATACCGGAGGGTGCAGAGCTAATGTTTTCGGAGAAAGACGCAAAGCTCGTCGAGAAAATACTCAAATGGCTCGGACAGAAATTTAAATTCAAGAAACAGGACTGAAGAGCCTTTTCATTTTTCATGCGGCTCGACCGGCAGCATTTGGCCGATCTCTGCCCTTGGCCAACGACAGCTTTGGGTCGTTCTCTGCCCCTCGCGTCTAGCTGAAAACGGCCAGAAGCAGCCGTCCGCGAAGCGACTCGAGTCGGTATGTCGCTTTTCGTCATCACTCTCGCTGCGCCCCAGAATGCAGAAACGGCAGTTGGCTAAACGAAGAAGACGCCACTCTTTGTGGCTACGCGGTCGGGGACAGTAAGTGCCGCTTCTGGGTCGTATTCGGCCTTATGCGATCACCGGCATAGGGACTAGTTCACCTTGCCGTTGAATGGAGCCAACTCTCCAGATCCGTGACACATGGGTAGGTGCACTGACTTGCCCCCAAACCACATCCCGTGTGAAGACACAGTCACCTGATTACAGGTTGCGCACTGTAGTACCCCTTTGCTTGCGTAATGGGTTCGCCTTTCTGGATTTGAAATCTACTCAGATCTGAGGGTATTGCCAAAGAAAGGGGGGTGAACATGACCACACCTTGGTGCTGACCAGAGAAGCGCTCAGCTTTGAGCTCATCTCTCCCGGCTGAATGCTGGTTAACCCCGACAGAAGCCGACAGCAGGCCGGAGCAGGCGCGATTCCATCGTGGCATGGCTCACATTCGGGCAGTCCTTTTCAAAGCAGTTGCGCTCATTAACTCACTCATGATAGATTCATTGCTATAATGATTCGTTAAATGATGAACCATAAACCTACATGGGAGCTCCACGAATGCTAGTCACCATTCAAATTCAAGACGATCTGCTCAGCACTCTGCTTACCCATGCTCAAGACGCTGGTTCCTCGGTAGAGAGCTTCATCGAGGAAACGCTGCGGGAAGCACTGAGCCAGCCAGTCGCCGAAAACACGGTAGTTGAAGGACTTCTTCTCGCGGCGATAGAGGGGGTGGCACAGATAAAATCCAAGGCAGAGTTTTCACTTGATGACGTGATAGATGCTGGGGACTGGGATCTTATGACCGGCGGGGAGCGAAAGTCGCTTGGTCGTCGCTTTCGGAAAGAGGCCGAGGGTTCAGGTGTCGCCAAATGGCTGCGCCGGAATAGCGGTAACAAAGCCATCTATCAAAAGCTGTAACTGTGCCCCCTAGATGCTGAAAAATTTTCCGGCATCTGACTCGCAGTATCTGCCCCGCCGAAGTGCGGGGTTGTGCTCAGCGCTCTAATCCCCGCAGGGGCGGACAACCTTGCTTGCAAGGTGCACTTCTAGAAGTGGCCTGCCAGAGGCAACCGAATTAAAGCTGGTTGTCGTGTGCTGATCGGGTATGCCTGAGCTGATACATGCATATTCAAATTTATTTGCCCTTTCCGTTTGATAAGTGACACCCATAGTGCAACAGTATTAGTAGAACATCCTAACTGATACGGAAGGCACATCATGTTCATCCGCGCATATCTCCGAGCATCAACTGAAGAGCAAGACGCCAGCCGCGCCCAGGCCTCGCTTGAACAGTTCGCCAGCCACCATAACAAGGTCATCGCGAGCGTGTATCTGGAGAATGCCAGCGGCGCCTCCGCGGACCGGCCCGAGTTGCTGCGTCTGCTCAAAGATGCGCGCAAGGGTGACGTGCTGCTGGTGGAGTCGATAGACCGGCTTTCCCGCTTGCCGGTGGAGGACTGGCAGAAGCTCAAGGCCACGATTGATTCCAAGGGCCTGCGCATCGTCGCGCTCGATCTGCCGACCAGTCACCAGGGAATGCAGGACACGAAGGGAGACGAGTTCACCGGGCGGATGCTGGGCGCTATCAACTCGATGCTGGTGGAGATGATGGCGGCGATCGCGCGCAAGGATTACGAACAGCGCCGCGAACGACAGGCCCAAGGGATAGAAAAGGCCAAGGCCGCCGGCAAGTACCAAGGCCGCCCGATCGATTCAGATTTGCATAGGAGAGTCATTGAATTGCTCGGTGCCGGCCTGGGTATCCGCGCAACAGCTAGGCACGCCAACTGCTCTACAACTACCGTGCTACGAATTCGAGATTTGGCCTTGCCATGACGTCCCGCCTTACCCAAGCGCCTCGAAAATTGAGACCCTAACCATCCGGGCAATACAACCTCCTTTCTATCGTTCAAAGCGATGGTGCCTTCTGGACCATCGCCAATGTCGAGTTAGTACAACGCTCGGCATAGATACTGGCCAGCGCCGACTGGTCGAGCATCTGAAGTTCGCTCATGTCCGGTGCTCCGCACATAAGCTCAAGCAGCCGTTCTTTTGACGTGTTGCTGTAGCTTGGAAGGATGAAGTCATACAGCTCAAGAGGTGTGTCGGCTTTCGTCTTGCGCTGACCCAGCGTGCCGAAAAAAGTATCGGGATGGCGATGCCATGCGGCCATTTCTCCTTCGGATAGATCCCATGTGGAAATGACCGCCGTTCCGTCGTCGAAGCTTAGACCACAGTACGCTTTGCGCTCCGCTTCCATCACTGTTGCAGTCGTTAGCACCCCTTGTCGTTCTCGTCCCTCCTCATCTTTGACGAGATAGCGCTGACCAATAATCAATCTCGGGGCACCCTCGCCAAAAGCGAATTCCGGAATCTCTCCGTCAAAGGTCGATGGAATTTCAGAGTGATCGAGGATCACGCGCAGCAGTTCGTGCATCTCGATATGTCGCTCTCTCGCATCAATAGCAGCCCGTAAGCTCGGAAATTGAGTGTCATGTTTGAAATCTTGGATCTGGAAACCATCCGCCATTGTGGAGCACCGAAACGCCCCAGTATGAAGATGGTGATGCCATGGCGTGTTGGTCACGACCACGTAGGCGTCTGGCAAAGGCTTGCCATTGATTACACGCCCTTCGAACGCTCTCAAATCTGCCAGTGCAGTCCGAAGATAATCCGGTATGTCGCTCCCCGCTGCAGTATCAGGGACGTTTATATCGATGAAGACTATGCGCTGGTGGTCCGCCGCCTTAGCCAGCGCGCGGTTCAGTTGACGGCCGAGCCGAAACTTTGTGCCCGCTCGATGCTTGGCTTCGATCGAAAAGCGCTTATTCGTGCGCTTGTGAGTGGCGACAAACTCGCAGTGCGAACTGCTCCGGTCGTCTTCGTTCTCAAACTCTAGGTCAAACCCTGCGCGAATGAGCGTTGCTGAGACGTACACCTCATACTGCGCTCCAGCGAAGTTGTCGCCGTTCTTCAAGCGGCCAATTAGTTTATCTTGCAGTTCGGCGTTGTGATCGAGCGCATACAGGTCATATGCAAGGTGCATGTAGGCAGCAACCGCCCCTGTCATCGGCGCGGAATGGACCTGCCCCTGATCTTTTATGAACGTCCGCTGATACACGCACAGATGGTGGTACCAAACCAAGATAGGGTGCCGCTGATCGAGAGGTTTGGCTAACTCCGCGTTGCCCCAATCTACGCCGATCGCTATTTTGATGTAGTCACAAAGGAAGTCGTGGAATGTTCGCCATCCCTTTGAGTGCAGAAGCCTGTTCCTGACTGCAACCAGTCGATAACCGGATGCTTCGATCGAAACAATCGGACGTCCCAGCCCCTGCTGACGTTCCCGCTGTACCTGGTGCGCAATTGCTCGATCCCTCGCTTCAAGCATATGCGGCACTAAATGCGCGGGCAGCTGCGGAATGTGCGCCACTACCCCATGGCATCTTTTGAATTTACGACCGCTTCCGCAGGGGCAAGGGGAGTTTCGCCCTATCTTCGCCATATTTGTGCCTCACATTCGCGGCTTTCGTGACTGCAGCTGTCATCCCCACCGATCTTGAGGCAGAGCTCCATCAGCGGCAATATCTCGACTGTAGAAGGCGAGTTCACTGCCCTAGTTTTCGAGCAATCTGTAGAAACAAAAAAAACCGTCCGAGCATGGCCCGACGGTTTTTTTATTGCCTGCTGCTGCCACCCTGCTGTCACAGTCAAACCGATCTGTCAGGGAAAGTCATGAGAAGCAGGAACTATATGGTGTCCCAGGGCAGTTCGAACTGCCAACCTTCCCCTTGGGGGGGTTCGCTGTTTGACGTTATTACGTGTGATAAAGGACATTTTCACATATAAAAAAGGATGATGGCATGCCGCTACTCAGCGATCGGCCAAAGCCAGCCAGACACTGATCGAGCTGACCGTTATCATGCAGACCATATTTTGCCCCTGCGCGCCGCGCTCGGGTTTCGTTTTCAGCGCGCAGTGCACCTGCGTCGAAGGTTAGGAGCTGTCCATGGCGGATCACCACGAAGCCGAGCAGGCCAACAGTCTGGCCGAACAAGCACTTAGCGCTGCACGCGCCCGTTTGGCGCCCAGCGAGGCCATCGCCAGCGCCGAGCCCGAAGCTCCCAAACAGAAGGCCGGGCGCAAAGCCATCGCCAACCCCACCAGCACCAGCCTGCAAGACCTGGAAAAGACTCTGTGGGCCACCGCCGACAAGCTGCGCGCCAACATGGATGCTGCTGAGTACAAACACCTAGTGCTCGGCCTGATCTTCCTCAAGTACATCTCCGACAGCTTCGCCGGCCGTCGTGCCGAGCTGGAGCGGCGGTTTGCCGAGGCCGGTGACGACTACTACCTGGGCAGTGACGACGCCGAACTGCTGGCCAACGAGCTGGAAGAGCGCGACTACTACAAAGAAGTGAATGTGTTCTGGGTGCCGGAAGTGGCACGCTGGGAGTCGCTGCGGGCCAACGCTAAACAGGTTGACATCGGCAAGCGTATCGATGAAGCCCTGGCTGATATCGAAGCGGAAAACCCGTCGCTAAAAAATATCCTCGACAAGCGTTACGCTCGGGCTCAGTTGCCGGACGGCAAGCTTGGCGAACTGGTCGATCTTATATCCATCATTGGCTTTAGCAGTGACGCCCACCAGGCCCGTGACCTGCTCGGCCAGGTGTATGAATACTTCCTTGGCCAGTTTGCCAGCGCCGAAGGCAAGCGCGGCGGGCAGTTCTACACCCCGGCGAGCATCGTCAAGACTTTGGTCGCGGTGCTCAACCCGCACCACGGCAAGGTCTACGACCCCTGCTGCGGCTCGGGTGGCATGTTCGTCCAGTCGGAAAAATTCATCGAAGCCCACGGCGGTAAGCTCGGCGACGTGTCGATTTACGGCCAGGAGTCCAACCCGACCACCTGGCGCTTGGCGGCGATGAACCTGGCCATTCGTGGCATCGACTTCAATCTCGGCCGTGAGCCAGCCGACACCTTTACCCGTAACCAACACAGCGACCTGCGCGCCGACTTTGTCCTGGCCAACCCGCCGTTCAATATTAGCGACTGGTGGCACGGTAGCCTCGACGGTGATCCGCGCTGGGTCTATGGCAAGCCGCCGCATGGCAATGCCAACTACGCCTGGCTGCAGCACATGCTGTTTCACCTCAAGACCAGCGGCCGCGCCGGCATCGTCCTGGCCAACGGCTCGATGAGCTCCAGCCAGAATAGCGAAGGCGACATCCGCCGCGCCATGGTCGAAGCCGATGTGGTCGAAGTGATGGTCGCGTTGCCCGGCCAGTTGTTCTTCAACACACAGATCCCGGCCTGCCTGTGGTTCCTCACTAAACAGAAGGTCGCTCGTCCTGGCGAGGTGCTGTTTATCGATGCGCGCAAGCTTGGTACAAATGTCAGCCGGGTGCAGATCGAGCTGCTTGACAGCGACATCGAGCGCATTGCCCAAACCGTGGCCAACTGGCGCGGCGTGCCGCTGGATGTGGGCGGAGAGATTGGCGAGTACGCTGACGTGGCCGGTTTCTGCCGCAGCGTACCCCTCGCCGAAATTGCCGAGCACGGTCATGTGCTGACCCCTGGCCGCTATGTTGGTGCGGAAACGGTGGAAGACGACGATGAAGCCTTTGCCGACAAGATGCAGAATCTCACCGCTCTGTTGGGTGAGCAGTTAGCCAAAGGTACGGAGCTCGACCAGTTGATCCGGCAGAAGCTGGGAGGGTTGGGCTATGAGTTCTGAGTGGCCGCTTGCTCGACTTGAAGATTTAACCGACGGAACCCCCATAACTTACGGCGTAGTTAAGCCAGGTGTGGAGTGCGTAAACGGAGTTAAGTTCATCCGTGGTGGGGATATTGTTGCCGGACGAGTACTCACAAATCAATTGAGAACAATCACAAGGGAGATTTCATCGCAGTACTCAAGGACTCTGTTAAGAGGCGGTGAACTTTTAATTTCTTTGGTTGGAAATCCAGGTGAAGTTGCGATTGTACCAGTAACACTTCGCAGCGCGAATATAGCTCGTCAGGTAGGTTTGATTCGTATCGACGCTTCAAAAGCAGATGCAAATTATGTACAGTTTTTCCTGCGCTCCAAGGTTGGCCGAAATCTCCTCTTAGCGCATTCCAAGGGGTCTGTGCAGCAGGTAATTAATTTAAAGGATCTTAAGTCGGTTCAGTTGCCACTGCCACCATATCCTTTGCAAATAGCTATATCCTACTTTATGCAGAATATAGATGACCGTATCGCTCTGCTTCGCGAAACCAACGATACGCTGGAAGCTATTGCTCAGGCGCTGTTCAAATCCTGGTTCGTCGATTTCGACCCGGTGCGGGCCAAAGCTGAAGGGCTTGAGCCAGGAGCCTTGGATGTCGCCACTGCCGAGCTGTTTCCTGACAGCTTTGAAGAGTCTAATTTTGGGACGGTGCCGAAGGGGTGGATAGTTAGTACCCTTGATGACATCTCAGATGTCGGTATCGGTAAGACACCTCCACGAAAAGAGGCGCACTGGTTTAGTGAGAGCTCTGACGATGTGCAATGGGTATCTATACGCGACATGGGAAGCTCAGGCGCATTTTTGACGGAAACTAGTGAATACCTGACAGTTGATGCTATCAGCCGCTTTAACGTTCGACGGGTTCCTGACAATACGGTTTTGCTGAGCTTCAAGATGACGATTGGCAGGGTTGCAATTACCAGTGGCGAGATGACAACAAACGAAGCAATTGCTCATTTCAAGATCAACGAACAATCGCCGCTGGCTAGCGAGTACATCTATTTGCACCTAAAACAGTTTGATTACTCAAGGCTGAGTAGTACCTCATCAATTGCCGATGCAGTGAATTCCAAAACGGTTAAGGCAATCCCCATCCTCGTTCCGAGCGCTGGTGTAGCTGCAGCATTTCAAAGAACAGTTAGCGTGATCTTTGATCGAATCAAAACGGTTCAGCTACAAGCCAAAACTCTCACCCAACTCCGCGACACTCTGCTTCCGCGCCTAATTTCCGGCCAGCTGCGCCTACCTGAAGCGGAAGCTAACGTCGATAACGCCCTATTGGAGACTGTCTGATATGGCGTTGAATCTGCGTCAACGTGTCATCGAACGCTTGCAAGACGTTCCTGACACACAGCAGACCGCCCGCGAACTGGCGCAATGGATATTCGAACAGTTTCCTGCAGAGTGCGCGGTCAAGAAAGCAGGCAGTGCCAGCTATATCCATACTGACAATGACCTGGTACAGCAATTGGTGGCGGAACTCTCTAGTTCACGCCCGCGTTGGCAGCAGATGCATCCTCAACTGAAAACGACCGAAGGACGGCCACGTCACTATTACTGGTCGGACATGGATGCCAACGCTGAGGTGGCGGCAGTTGAAGGAATAACATTCGTACCATCAGCCCTGCCTGAGTCCTCGCCGATGCGTGAGCAGGCGCTCTATCCGATTCTGGCGGAATACCTGCTGACGGATGAGCAGTGCGTGTACGCCATGCGGATCAACGAAAAACGTTCATCCAACCGTGCTGGCAGTGGTGGCAACGAATGGTTGCACCCAGATCTGGTGGGGCTAGAAAACCTGACTGCCGATTGGACGCTAGATTTGCGTGACTGCGTCCGTGTGTCGGGTGAGCGTCGTGCCCGCTTGTGGTCCTTTGAGATCAAACTACTGCTCAATCGTTCCAATGCACGTAAGAGTTTCTTCCAGGCCGTGTCCAACTCATCTTGGGCAAATTTCGGCTACCTGGTGGGAGCCACGGTGGAGGGCGACGGCACGCTCAAAGAGTTACGCATGCTCGCCGCCGCTCATGGCATTGGGGTTATTCAGCTCGATGTCCAGAGTCCCTCGGAAAGCCAGATTCTGATTCCTGCTCGCGAACGCAGCGAAATCGACTGGGATATGTGTAACCGACTGACTGAAGAGAATGGAGACTTCGCCGAATTCATCGGTCGCATACGTCGCTTCCACCAAACCGGCGAATTGTCGACCAGCGAGTGGGAGGCCAGCGCGTGATGACACAAGCGTTATTGCACAACGGGGTGGCAAGCGGCCCTGAGTTCGAGTCTTTGGGCGATTTGCCCGACACCTTGGGCTGAAATCTGCCGAGCATTGCCGAGATCGAGGCGGAGCTGGCCGGTGAACTAAACACAGGAAGTGCAGTGGAATGACCGAAGACCAATTGGAACAGGAAACCCTCGGCTGGCTGGCAGAGGTGGGCTACACCCACCTGTACGGCCCGACTATCGCTTATGACGGCGAAAGCCCTGAGCGTGACAACTACCGCCAGGTGGTGTTGGTCGAGCGCCTGCGCAGCGCCATGGCCAAGCTCAATCCCAAAGTGCCACTGGCTGCACGCGAAGATGCGCTCAAGCAGGTGCTCGAGCTAGGTCCACCGGTACAGCTGTCGGCCAACCGCCTGTTCCATCGCCTATTGGTCAGCGGCGTACCGGTGCAGTACCAAAAAGATGGCGAAACTCGCGGCGACTTCGTTCGCCTGATCGACTGGGTTGAGGTGAAAGCCAACGACTGGCTGGCCATCAATCAGTTCAGCATCCAGGGGCCGAAACACACCCGGCGTCCGGACATCATCCTGTTCATCAACGGCCTGCCATTGGTGTTGCTGGAGCTGAAGAACCCGGCCGATGTGAAAGCTGATCTAGGCAAGGCCTTTGACCAGATCCAGACTTACAAGGAGCAGATCCAGGACCTGTTTCATTACAACGAAATCCTGGTGATCGCCGACGGCAGCGAGGCGCGTATGGGCTCCTTGTCGGCCGATGCCGAACGCTTCATGAACTGGCGCACTATCGACGGCCAGGATCTTGATCCGCTGGGGCAATTTAACGAACTAGAGACCCTGGTACGGGGTGCCTTGGCGCCGCCAATGCTGCTCGATTACCTCCGGTACTTCGTACTGTTTGAGGATGACGGCCGGCTGGTGAAGAAAATTGCCGGTTATCATCAATTCCACGCCGTGCGCGCCGCTATCCAACAAGTGGTCAGCGCCTCGCGTCCCGGCGGCAGCCATAAAGGCGGGGTGGTCTGGCACACCCAAGGCTCGGGCAAGAGCATCACCATGACCTGCTTCGCTGCCCGGGTGATGCAAGAAGCGGCGATGGAGAACCCAACCATCGTGGTGATCACCGACCGCAACGACCTGGATGGCCAGTTGTTCGGGGTGTTCTCGCTGTCCCAGGATCTGTTGCGTGAACAGCCCGTCCAGGTGGAGTCACGCGGTGACTTACGCAGCAAGCTGGCCCACCGACCGAGTGGCGGCATCGTCTTCGCCACGATCCAGAAGTTCATGCCGGGGGTGGATGAAGATACCTTCCCGGTGCTGTCCGAGCGCGCGAATATCGTGGTTATCGCCGACGAAGCGCACCGCACCCAGTATGGCTTTGGCGCCGAGCTGAAAGCCTCGGAGGGGGTACAGTCAGGCGAGAGCAAAACCCGTTACCAGGTGGGATATGCCCAACACCTGCGTGATGCACTGCCGAACGCCACGTTCGTGGCCTTTACCGGCACCCCGGTGTCCAGCGAAGACCGTGACACCCGTTCGGTGTTTGGTGAGTACATTCACGTCTACGACATGCAGCAGGCCACTGAAGACGGCGCAACCGTCGCCATCTACTATGAATCGCGGTTGGCCAAATTATCCTTGAAAGACAGCGAGCTGCCCGTTATCGACGATCAGGTCGATGAGCTGGCCGAAGATGAAGAGGACGATCAGCAGTCACGGCTGAAAAGCCGTTGGGCCGCCCTGGAAAAAGTGGTCGGGGCCGAGCCTCGGATTCAAAGCGTGGCGGCCGACCTGGTTACACACTTTGAGGAACGTAATCAGGGGCTGGTTAGCATGGGGCAGATGCCCGGCAAGGCCATGGTGGTGGGCATGAGTCGCGAGATCTGTGTGCACCTGTACAACGAGATCGTAGCTCTGCGTCCAGAATGGCATGACGAAGGTCTGGAGAAAGGCGCGATCAAAGTCATCATGACTGGCAGCGCGTCGGACAAGGCCTTGCTGCGACCGCACATCTATTCAAAACAGCTCAAAAAACGCCTGGAAAAACGCTTCAAGGATCCGCTTGATCCACTCAAGCTGGTGATCGTCCGTGACATGTGGTTAACCGGTTTCGATGCGCCGTGCGTTCACACCCTGTACGTGGACAAACCCATGAAAGGCCACAACCTGATGCAGGCCATTGCCCGGGTTAACCGCGTGTTCAAGGACAAGCAGGGCGGCCTGGTGGTCGACTACATCGGTATTGCTAATGAGCTGAAAGCCGCTCTCAAGGAGTACACCGGCAGCAAGGGCAAGGGACGGCCGACCGTGGATGCCCATGAAGCCTATTCGGTACTGGAGGAGAAGCTCGACGTTTTGCGCAGCCTGCTGCATGGTTTTGACTGCAGCGATTTTCTTACCGGCGGGCACAAGCTCCTCGCCGGGGCCGCCAACCATGTGTTGGGCTTGGAGGACGGCAAGAAGCGCTATGCCGATACTGCATTGGCCATGAGCAAAGCCTTCACCCTGTGCTGCACCTTGGATGAAGCCAAAGCCGTCCGTGAGGAAGTGGCGTTCTTCCAGGCGATCAAGGTGATCTTGATCAAGCGTGAAGTCAGTCAGCAGAAAAAGACCGACGAAGAACGTGAGTTGGCCATCCGCCAGATCATCGGCAATGCAGTGGTCTCAGGCGAGGTGGTGGACATTTTTGAAGCCGTTGGCTTAGAGAAGCCCAATATCGGCCTGCTCGACGATGCGTTTCTCGCCGAAGTGCGCAACCTGCCCGAGAAGAATCTAGCGGTAGAGCTGTTGGAGCGCTTGCTCGAAGGCGAGATCAAGAGCCGTTACAGCACCAACCTGGTCCAAGAGAAGAAGTTCTCCGAACTGCTGGCCAATGTGATCAAGCGCTACCAGAACCGCTCGATTGAAACCGCCCAGGTCATCGAAGAGCTGATCGAGATGGCCAAGAAGTTCGCCGCTGCCAGTCAACGCGGCGACGCACTGGGACTCAACGATGACGAGCTGGCGTTCTACGATGCCTTGGCCAACAACGAGGCCTCGGTACGCGAACTGGGTGACGAGATCCTGGCCAAAATTGCCCACGAACTGACTGCCAGTTTGCGGGCTAACGTCAGTGTCGATTGGAGCAGCCGTGAGAGTGTGCGGGCCAAATTGCGCATCCTGGTACGGCGAATTCTGCGTAAGTACAAGTACCCGCCGGATAAAGCCGAGGAAGCGGCCCAGTTGATACTCAATCAGGCGGAGACACTCTGTGAAGCGTGGCTATAGGCGTGAGCCATGAGACGACACAGATCGTTGGGGCCACAGAAATCGAGTCGATGGAGCAGCGGCTAACCAAGCGTTTGAGTGTGGGTCAAAGTGTGGGTCAAAGATGGTGTTTTTTATCCGGTCCGCGTTCTACGAGGCTTGCAGGCATTAAAAAGCCGGCTTGTGGGCGGGCGTTATTTTTAAGTTTTTGCGTTGTTTTGTTGGGAGGCTGTTTTCAAGCAACGCCGACACTCTGCCGAACGTGAGGGGGGCTTTCGTCATAAAACAAGTGAGGGAGCCCATCCAGCAGTGCAGCGAGGTGCCGGCTTCTGCTGCGAGCTCCAATAAACTGAGAAGCTGTGACCAAAGCTGTGACCAAATTGGGCGCGAAACCCGAGAAACAAAAAAGGCCCACCTTTCGGTGAGCCTAAGTTGTTGATCTATATGGTGCCGGCACCAGGAGTCGAACCCGGGACCTACTGATTACAAGTCAGTTGCTCTACCAACTGAGCTATACCGGCGTGTGGGCGACGATTATAGCGATTGGGTTAAATCTGTAAACCCCTGAATTCAGACTATTTTTACGCCGGTGCAGGATCAAGCTCAACGAAGGCGAAATCTCTGGGTTTTCACCCTTGAAAACAGGCACTTTCAAGGTCTGTATTGCTCGCCTGAGGCGGCGATTTTTTCCGTCAGATCTGCCTCGTATTAGGTGATTTATGCCGTTTTGAATGGAAGCTTATGCACAACTGATCGGCGTGCCCGCGCTCAAGTGCGAGTATTTGTGGACGCGTTCTCATTTTGTTCGCAAATCCTTGTTTTACTGGTTTTTTATTCATGTGAACAAAAAATGACCAGCAGTGTTAAGGCTTCGAAACAGCCGTGGATATTGGATCCATCAGAATTTCATCAACAGAGTTATCCACAGGCTGGAGTGTTTTAAGCACGTTCTGCGAGCAGCAGTAGATTGCGCGGTGTGAGCGGCGCATCGCAGAAGGTGCCAAGGCGCACGACGTATCCCTGTTCGGCGAGGAAAAGTGCTCGATCCAGATTTAGCCAAAGTTCGAGTGGTCGCCGGAATAATCCGCGAAGTAATTCCAGGTTGCGAACTTCGGCTAACCGCTGCCAACCGGCCGCCTCCAGCGCTGGCCAATCCTGCGAGCCGATTGTGGATAACTCTTTGAGCGCTGCCAGATCGCGGCAGTAATCGGCGAAGGGTTTTTCCAGCCAGGCGCTGGGTAGCGAAGGGGTTGGCAGGTACTGGTCGATGCCGCTCAGTTGCCGTTGCAGCAAGTCAAATGCAAGGCGTCTTGCCATGGAGGTGTCGCGTTGGCGTCGGACTCTGGCACCGGCGGTGACGGTTTCGCTCATCGGCAGCGCCAGATCTTCTAGCGAGAGCCGTAGGAGCGATCCCGAGGCGGCCAAGGATAACGCCTGATATTCCGTGCGATTGATCCGGTTGTAGCAGCACGGGGCGATTGCCATTTGTCGGCAACCGGCGGCGCTGGCCAGTTGCATCAGGCGCACATGCAGATCGCCGCAGGCGTGGAGGGCAACCGGAGTGTGACGGGCGTTCAATACGGCTGAAGCATCTGCCGCCAGAACATCCTGTTCAACATGCCGCGCGTTTAATTGATGACGCTGGCTCAGCGCCTGACCACTGGTAACCAGCGCCGGATCGTACTCAACGCACGTCAGTTGTTGCCCGGTGCTCAGCAGACGCCGCCCCAAGTGTCCCTTGCCGGAGCACCAGTCCAGCCAATGCGTCGGTTGCGATGCGAAGGACAGTCGACTGCCGAGCGCCTCGATCTGCTGCCATTTACGCCCCGGTACATCCACATTCAAGCGCTGGCTTGCAGCTTCCAGCGCATGCCCGGGCAACTCTCCGACCGCACTCAGTTCAGCCGACAACGCCGCCAATGAAGCGAACGGCTCCGGCGCATCGGCAAGATTGGCAGGGTGGTTGTGCGCATTTTCCGCATCTTGCAGCGACCGCCCTCGTAGCCATGAGGCCAGCTCCGGGTAGGACGCTTCCCAGGGAAGCTGCAGATGAGTGAACGGTCGAGGTTTCCACAACGCCTGATGCGCTGTCAGAAAAGTATCCAGTGCCGTGAAGCGGGCGAGTAAGTCCTCGCCCGTCAGCACGTGGGAAGTTTCATCGCCCTTGGCAGGCATCGACGCGCAGCCAGCGCTCCAGCAGCTTGAAGCCGCGCACCAGCACGTAAGCCATTACCAGATAGAACACGCCAGCGGCGAAGAAGATTTCCACCGGCAGGTAGGTGCGGGCAATGATCGTGCGGGCCATGCCGGTCAGTTCCAGCAGGGTGACGGTGCTGGCCAAGGCGCTGGCCTTGAGCATCAATATCACTTCGTTGCTGTACGCCGGCAGGCCGATGCGCGCTGCACGCGGCAGGATGATGTAGAACATCGCTTTGGGCTTGGACATGCCCAGTGCACGCGCCGCTTCGATCTCGCCCGGAGGGATCGCCTGAATCGCGCCGCGCAGGATCTCGGCGATGTACGCCGCGGTGTGCAGGGTCATGGTTACCGTTGCGCACCAGAACGGATCGCGCAGGTACGGCCACATCGGGCTGTTACGCACAGCGTCGAACTGCGCCAGGCCGTAATAGACGAGGAACAGCTGAACCAGCAACGGTGTGCCGCGGAAAAAGAAGATGTAGGCGTAGGGCAAAGCACGCACGTACCAGAGCTTCGAAGAGCGGGCGATGCCCAGCGGGATCGCCAGTAACAGGCCGGCAATCACGGCGATGGCCACCAGTTCCAGGGTCAGGGTCGCGCCCTGCGCCAGTTTCGGCAGCCACTTGATGATGACTTCCCAGTTCATTGAGCACTCCTCGCAAAGCCGCGGGCGGCGCGTTTTTCCAGGAAGTGCATGCCGGTCATCGCCACCACCGTCAGGCCGAGATACATGAGCGCTGCAACCATATAGAACGTGAACGGCTGTTTAGACATGGTCACGCCGATCTGTGCATGACGCATGATTTCTTCCAGGCCGATCACCGACACCAGCGCGGTGTCTTTCATCAGTATCATGAACAGGTTGCCCAGGCCCGGGAGGGCGATGCGCCACATCTGCGGCATGATCAGCTTGGTGAAGATCCGCCATTTCGACAGGCCCAGGGCCACGCCGGCCTCACGGTGACCTTTGGGAATGGCGAGGATTGCGCCACGAAACACTTCCGTGGCGTAGGCGCCGAAGCACAAACCGAGCGCGATGACGCCGGCGGCGAAGGCGCTAAGTGCGAGATCGGGATTGCCGAAAAACTCGCCGAGCGCGCGCATCAGGTTGACCGTACCGAAGTAGATCAACAGTACCCAGAGCAATTCCGGGACGCCGCGCACCAGGGTTGAATAAAAGCCGCCAAGCCATTGCAGCGGCTTGTACGGGGAAGTCTTGGCCAAGGCGCCGAGCAGACCGAGCACCAAACCCAGGCACAGGGCCGAGAGAGCCAGTTTGACGGTCATCAGCGCGCCAGCGGCGAGCGCCGGGCCGAATCCGTAAAGGTCGATAATCATGGATTTCTTTTCAAATCGCGGCAGGCAAGGTCGGGAGCCGGCGCCGTTGAATCACGGCGCCAGTTCCGCAGGTCAGGATCAGTAGATGCTGAACGGGAAGTACTTGTCGTTGATCTTCTTGTAAGTACCGTCAGCGACGATTTCCTTCAGTGCAGCATTCAGCTTCTCGCGCAGTGGATCGCCCTTGCGCACAGCAATGCCGATCTTGTCGCTTTCCACGACCGGGTCGCCTTTGAACTCGTAGTTCTTGCCTGCGTCGCTTTTCAGCCAGTCATAGTTGGCGTACTTGTCGGCGAGGATGGCGTCGACGCGACCGGAGGTCAGGTCGAGGTAGGCGTTTTCCTGGGTGTCATAGAGGCTGACCTTGATGTCATCAGCGTAGGTATCCTCCAGCCAGGTGCCGGCCAGCGTGGCACGCTGCGTACCGATGGTCTTGCCTTTGAGCGAGTCCTTGTCGGTTTTGAAGTCGACGTTTTTCGGTGCGATGAACTGCAGCTTGTTCGAGTAGTACGGGTCGGTGAAGTCCACCGCGCCTTTGCGCTCTTCGGTGATCGACAAAGACGAAATCAGGAAGTCGAATTTCTTCGCGTTCAGCGACGGGATGATGCCGTCCCAATCGGAAGTGACTACGGTGCACTCGACTTTCATCTTGGCGCACAGGGCGTCGCCGATGTCTTTGTCGAAGCCGACCACGTTGCCACTGGCGTCTTTATTGTTGAACGGCGGGTAAGCCGCTTCGATGCCCATCTTCAGGGTTTCGGCCATGGCACCGGCGCTGAACGCCAGCGAGACGGCCGCAGCCAGGAAGACCTTTTTATAGTTCTGCATGCATGTTGCTCCGTTAGCGGTTGCTGGACATGAATTGTTTGCAGCGCGCCGAAAGCGGGTTTTCGAACACCTGCTGTGGCGATCCTTGCTCTTCTATCAAGCCTTGGTGAAGGAACACCACTTCGCTGGAGACCTGACGGGCGAAGCCCATTTCGTGGGTCACGAGGAGCATGGTGCGGCCTTCTTCGGCCAATGCGCGGATGACACTAAGTACTTCCTGAACCATTTCCGGGTCAAGGGCGGAGGTGGGCTCGTCGAACAGGATCACCTTCGGTTGCATCGCCAGCGTGCGCGCGATAGCCGCGCGTTGCTGCTGGCCACCGGACAGTTGCGCCGGGTAGGCGTGGCGCTTGTCGGCGATGCCGACCTTGGCCAGCAGTGCTTCGGCGACTTCGATGGCTTCGGCCTTGCTCTGGCCGAGCACGCGGCGCGGGGCTTCGATGATGTTGTCGAGCACGCTCATGTGCGGCCACAGATTAAAGTTTTGAAACACAAAACCAATCTCGGAGCGCAGGCGGTTGATCTGTTTGCCGTCAGCGGCAACCAGTTCGCCATTCTTGGCAGCCTTGAGCTTGAGTTCTTCACCGGCCACCAGGATCTGGCCCTGGTGCGGGTTTTCCAACAGATTGATGCAACGCAGGAACGTGGACTTGCCGGAACCGGAGGAACCCAGGATCGAGATCACATCGCCGTCGCGGGCGGTCAGCGAGATGCCTTTGAGCACCTCAAGCTGTCCGTAGCGTTTGTGCAAGTTGCGGATTTCAAGCGCGGGCGTGGCCTCAGCCATGTGCGTTCCTCATATATGTTGCGCTCCTGCTGTTGGATGGCCTTCCTGGCGAGGCGGCCAAGCTAGCATAGCGTTTCAATGGCAGCCAACAGCGCTACGAGCGGTAAACGGGTGGCATGTGGCGGGTTGTCGCATCAGCACAGCAGACTGTCGCCCCATCAACAACCGAACGGGTGTTTGAACGTGCAATCGCGTGGGTGTCGCGTAAAAAAAGGCGCGATGTTGCCAGCTTTGGCGGGGTGTTGGAAGCGCTATCCGGCCGATCGTTCCCGATTCGCCCTTTTATTGTGCATCCCACAATTTTTCAGTGTGTTTCTGGTGCGCGGATTCGTCTTCAAAGTGAGTCGCAGGGTAACGCTCTGGCAGATTGCCATTAAATCCAAGGACTTGCGATGACTGTCCGGTCGCGCGCAAAGCCCCGGCCTGAAAGAGTTTGAAATATTTTGGCGCAATTATTGCGTGCAGAATAAGGAACGCCCCGTTGGTTTCTTTTTACGGAAATGAAATTACGGACGGGCCGGACGCAATCGCTTTCCTTGCAAAGGTAGTTTCGATGAGCAGTACCCCAAGCTCCAATGGCCTCGAACAGGGGCTCAAACCGCGTCATGTGACCATGTTGTCGATCGCCGGTGTTATCGGCGCCGGTCTGTTCGTTGGCTCCGGCCACGCCATCGCCGCCGCAGGTCCTGCAGTGCTGCTGGCCTATGCAGCCGCCGGTACCCTGGTGGTGCTGGTGATGCGGATGCTCGGCGAAATGGCGGTTGCTTCGCCCGACACTGGCTCTTTCTCGACGTATGCCGACCGCGCCATCGGGCACTGGGCCGGCTTCACCATCGGCTGGTTGTACTGGTGGTTCTGGGTGTTGGTGATTCCGCTGGAAGCCAATGCCGCCGCGACCATCCTGCACGCGTGGTTCCCCGATGTAGGCATCTGGGCGTTTGCGCTGGTCATCACCCTGCTGCTGACCGTGACCAACCTCTTCAGCGTGAAGAACTACGGCGAGTTCGAATTCTGGTTTGCACTGGTCAAGGTGCTGGCGATCATCGGGTTCATCGGGCTCGGTCTTGCGGCAATTTTCGGCTACCTGCCGAACAGCCAGGTCAGCGGCGTTTCGCACTTGTTCGACAGCGGCGGCTTCCTGCCTAACGGCATGGGCGCGGTGTTGGGCGCGATTCTGACCACCATGTTCTCGTTCATGGGGACCGAGATCGTGACCATCGCGGCCGCGGAATCGAAGGACCCGGGCAAGCAGATCTCCAAGGCCACCAACTCGGTGATCTGGCGGATCGGCCTGTTCTACCTCGTTTCGATCTTCATCGTCGTGGCGCTGGTGCCATGGAACGATCCTATGCTGGCCAACCTCGGCTCCTACCAGACTGTGCTGGAGCGCATGGGCATCCCGAACGCGAAAATGATCGTCGATATCGTGGTTCTGGTCGCTGTAACCAGCTGCCTGAACTCGGCGCTCTATACCTCATCGCGCATGCTGTTCTCCCTCGGCAAGCGCGGTGACGCACCGGCCATGTCGACTCGCACCAACAAAAGCGGTACGCCTTACTGGGCGGTGATGTTGTCCACTGGTGCCGCGTTCCTCTGCACATTCGCCAACTACGTGGCCCCGGCTGCCGTGTTCGAATTCCTGCTGGCCAGCTCCGGTGCGATCGCACTGCTGGTGTACCTGGTGATCGCGTTCTCGCAACTGCGGATGCGCAAACAGCGCATGGCCCGTGGCGAGAAAATCGACTTCAGCATGTGGCTGTTCCCGGGCCTGACCTACGCGGTGATCATCTTCATCGTCGCGGCTCTGACCATCATGTTGTTTCAGGAAGCGCACCGCGTGGAAATCCTCGCCACCGGCCTGCTGAGCCTGATGGTAGTGGCGACCGGTCTGCTGGTGTCTCGCCGTCGCAAGCAGGAAAAACGTGGTGCGGTGGTGTTGAACTGATCCGTAGCGCGTAATACAAAACGGCCGCTGTCAGTGATGACTAGCGGCCGTTTTTGTTTGTGAGGATTACTCAGTTGGGATGAACCCAGTCCTCTATGCGCAAACCCGAAACTCGTTCAAATTCCCGCACATTGTTCGTCACCACGATAAGTCCAAGTGATCGCGCATGGCCTGCGATCATTTGGTCGTATGGCCCAATCGGTGTTCCGGCTTTCGCCAATTCAGATCGAATCATCCCTGTCTGTGCTGCTGCGTCATTGTCGAAAGGCAAGACCTCCAGCCGCGCGACGAAACCTTCGACAATTGCGAGATTCCTTTCCGGGGCCGCTGACTTTTCAGCGCCGTAAATAAGCTCCATGAGCGTGATAGCGCTGATGCACAATTGTCCGGAATGGCGATTGAAAGCTTCCCGGACAATTTGGGGTTTGTTCTTGATAGTGAAGATGCAGATGTTGGTATCCAGCATGTATTTGATCATCAGAACGACTCACGCTCCTGATCGAAAGGTTGATCACGATCATCCATGAAATCGCTTGTCACGCTGTCGCCATCGAACCAGCTGTCCCAACTTTCGCCAACAGGCGTGATCACGCGTGTCCTGCCAATGGCGATAACTTCTACTCGTTTTACATCGCCGGGCATTGCAACTGCCTTGGGCAGCCGTACAGCCTGGCTCCGATTGCTCATGAAAATCGTGGTCTGTTCCATAGTTGACCCCCCAAGGTCCCATCTTTCGATGAAACAAAGGATAGATAGAGGATGGGATATGTCAATGGGATATACGCTTCCTTCTGACGAAGGGGGATGCACTATTCAAACGAAAACGGCCGCTGTCAGTGATGACTAGCGGCCGTTTTTGTTTGTGAGCGCGGATTACTCGCTCTTTTCTTCCTGCGATTCCACTGACTTGGCATACGTATCCAGCGCAACCCCGAAGTCGGTGATGAACTGCGGCTCGCTCAGCCAGGCCTGGGCGGCTTCGATAGTCATGCCATCGGCCCACATGCGGTAGTCGATCAACATGTCGGCGGCCAGGTGGGTGGCGGCCATGCCTTCGTTGTCGGCGTTTTCCATGTCCAGCAGATCAGGGTGATCGATGATGATGAACGCCAGTTCGCGCAGCAGTGTCAGCAGCATGTCGTTGCGGCTGACGGCTTCGGCGTCGCGCATTTTGCTGAACATTGCCAGAGTGTATTCAGGGATCGGCTCGGCGAGGTGGCCGAGGTCTTCGTCCTGATCCAGCGGCTTGCGGCCCACCATACGGATTTGCTTGGCTTTGGCCTTGGCGCGTTTGGCGCGTTTTTGTTGCTTGTTCAGGGATGCCATGGGAACTCAGTTCTTCTGTTGGGTTTGTGCAGCGATGGCGTCGGACGCCGCCACATAGTCGGCCTGGAACGCGGGGGATTCGATCCACGCCAGCGCGCCGGCCTCGTCGGTTTCCTGCGACCACTGGCGATACTCGATCAGCGCTGCGAGGATGAAATCCATGGAGCCTTCTTCGCCTTCCTGCTCGTAGACCAGTTCCAGCAGCGGGTCTTCGAGGAATGCGGTGCACATCGCTTGCTGACTGATCTTCTCGGCGTCGATCATTTTCTTGAACAGCTCGGTCAGGTCCACCGATTCGAAGTCGATGCGGTCATCGTTCGGGTCCAGCTCGACCGGCGCCTCGGCGCGTTTGGTGCGGTTCTGCTTGGCCTTGGTTTTGGCCCGGGCGGCGCGTTTTTGCTGCTTGTTGGCGGAGGCCATGGTGTGTTCCGTCGTGCGTTGAATGAGGCTCAGCTGCGCGGTACTTCCAGCCCCGGTGTGTCGGGGGCCAGTTTGCCGGTTTGCAGCCAGTTCAGAGCGATGGGCCATAGTGTGGCTTGGTATGCGCTGCGAAAAAAGGCGAAATGTCCGACTTGTTGCTCACCGATGTCGTGCGGGGCGATGCGCAGGTGGGTTTTTGGCGCATGGCTGAAGTAGCTGAGCAGGCGCTCGATGGCTGCAATCGTGCCGTAAGGGTCGTCGCTGATACTGATCGCCAAGGTCTGTGCGCGGACGTTGGCAAAGGGCAGTTGGCCTGTTCTCGCCAACATCGCTCTGCCGCTTGGACGACGTTCGTAACGCGCAGTGGGCGTGCTCCAGTCGCGCACTACGCCTGCCGGCGTGTCTTCCAGCCAGCCGAGACGTTTGCCGGGGAAGTAACCGCAGAACAGCGTTAACAGCGGCATCAGCAGGTGCCATTTGCCGAACATCCGCCAGCGCTGTTCAGGCGCGTAATCGCGCCAGTAGGCGAACTGCGCGCCGACGCTGACCAGCCGTCGGATGACCTGTCCGGACTCACCGAGGCCAGCCGCGCAGCCACCAAAACTGTGGCCGACAACATCGATTGGCTGCCCGGGGAGTTCCCGTTGTGCGCGCCGGAGCATCGCCTCGAAATCCAGCGCGCCCCAGTCTGTCCACGAGGCGTTAAGGCCTTTGATCGAATCGAGTCGAGATTCTCCGATGCCACGGTAATCGTAGGTGATGACGTCGAAGCCATTGGCGAACAGATAGGCAGCGAAACGCGAGTAATGACGGCAGCGCACCGACGTGGCGGCGTTGATGATCACCACCGGACGCTGGATATCGGGCAGGGCATGACGCCAGGTAAAACCCCCAAGGACAAAACCGTCGGCGGCTGTTTCCTTGAACGGATCACCTTGAAGCTCGGCAGCCAATGGCGGCTTGCGCTGCGCAGCTTGCAATGGGGGCGTGTCCTGACAGCTCATGGTGCTCGACCTTTGCGGGATGCTGCCCACGATAGTCTCGACACGCCCAAGGGACAATCCGCAGCGTTTATTCGGTGGATTCAGAGAGCATGCGTTCCTCGATCAATGCTTGTTCTCTTTGCAGCTCCGCTCGCAACTCTTCCACGCTGGGCAGTACTGTTTTGTAACTGCTGGCAAACAGTTGCTCATTGCCTTTGAGGATCGAGTAACGCGCGACCGCCTCGTTATCTTGCGCGCACAAAATGATCCCGACGGTCGGTTTGTCACCCTCACTGCGCTTGAGCTCGTCGTACATGCGCACATACATATCCATCTGCCCGACATCGCGTGCGCTGAGTTGGCCACGTTTGAGGTCAATGATCACGAAGCATTTGAGCAGGTAGTTGTAAAACACCAGATCGATGTACAGATCCGAACCGCCGGCGCTTATGCGTTGTTGTCGAGCCACAAAAGAGAAGCCCTTGCCCAGTTCCAGCAGGAAGCTCTGCAGATGATCGATGAGCGCTTGCTCAAGCCCCGTTTCATTCACCTTGCCCGGAGATGGCAGGCCGAGAAATTCGAGGATGACGGGGTCGCGGATGAATTCACGTGGATTGCAGTTCAGGGCAGCGATGTTGGTGGTGGCTTCCTCGATAACACCGGCCTTGTCCCGGCTCATTAGCAGGCGCTCGTAGTAGAGCGTATTGATCTGGCGATCCAAGGCGCGGCTCGACCAGTTGAGGGTGGCGCATTCGTCCATGTACCACTGGCGAGCCTTTTCACTTTCGACCCTGAGCAGCCTGCGATAGTGGGTCCAGCTCAATTCGTGACGCAGTGCGTCACGAATTGGAAATGCTTGATAAAACAGGCGCATGTAACGAAGGTTCGAGGCATCAAAGCCCTTCCCGAACTGCGCCGTCAGCTCCTTCGCCAGTGTTGCCAGCAACTGCTGGCCATACCCGGCCCGCCGGGCACCTTCCTGTTCAAACTCGACAATATGCCGGCCAATCTGCCAGCAGGTCTGAACCTGAATCGTATCGACCACACGCAGCACTTTTTGCCGAGCCTGGCGAATCAGTTCGCCAAGATCGCCCAGCAATGAATCGATTTTCGGGTCTTGCGTGTCGGCAGGTTCAAGCTTGCTCATCGGGTCTTCCACGTCATTGGAAAAAGGAGCGCAAGCATGCCTGCAGTCGCTGGCCAGGGATGTCGGGCGAGGCTGTGAAGTCAGCAGGAAGACGGGATCGTTGTTGCAGGAAGTTGCTGGTGAAAGCGTTTCAGGTGGCTTCGGTCTGTAGTCCATTTCGTACGAGCGCCAAGTTCAAATCTTTCTAGAACGCGGCCCTCGCGCTTTTGATCAAGCAAAAGGTAACTGTTGTACTCTGCAACAGCCCGGGAGTCGTCATAACGGCGCAAGCTGGTGTTCCACTGGAATGAAGCGGGATAGCGATCAGTGTGATTGCAAAGTTGAGACGCAGGTACAATCCCGCGCCTCATGTTTGGTGATTAAGGACGCGCTGGTTTGAAAAGGATTTTGCGTATTGGCTCAGTGGTGGGCCTGATGTTGATGCTGGCCGGTTGTGGAACGATGATCGGGCGATTGAACGGTGACTCTGCAGAGCCTTACTACAAAGGTGTTGATGGCAACTTGCACTTGCTTGGCGTGAAAGGGGGAGACGGCATGCCCCATGCCGTCATCTGTTACATCATGATCGTCTGCCCGCTGATCACGGTGGTGTCCCTGCCGGTAGATGCTGCAGTGGACACGGTCTTGCTGCCAGTCGATTACGTCAACGCCCTCTGAAAGCAGCCCTGGTTTATCGCTTTGTGCGCTTGCCCTTGGGTTTTTCCACAGACTCCTGCGCTTTGCGATAAGCCCATAACCCGAACACCCCGATCACCAGCAAAAAAACAGTGCCTATGCTCTGCCACACAAACTCAATCCAGAACCGCCGAGGTTGCAGGGCCAGGGTGTAGGTGCTGCGCGGGCCGCGATTGTTGGTGGTGATGGAGCCAGTGACCCAGCTGTCGATCAGCATCCAGATCGATGCACTGATGGCGAAGGCCATCAGCACGGCAACGAGAACGGTCAGCCAGTAAGTCACCCGGCTTGGGCGATAGGGCGGCGGATGGGGCAGGGGGATGCGGGTTCGTTTCTGGTTCATCGCGGGGGTGACCCTCTTCCGTAAGGGGCGGCCAAGGTATCGCGAATCCCTGGGGCGGCAACAGCCCTCGTCAAATCGCAGGCATAAAAAAACCCTGAATCTTGCGATTCAGGGTTTTCGGTATTTGGTGCCCAGAGACGGAATCGAACCGCCGACACGGGGATTTTCAATCCCCTGCTCTACCGACTGAGCTATCTGGGCAACGGGGCGCATTAAAAGGGTTTTTCGGATTCTCGTCAACGACTTTTTTAAAATTTCTTAAATTAATTCCGTCGCTTACGATCCGACCCCCGATTTTGCGGGGTTACTCCGCAGGCGGAACGTAGCCTTCGGCCTTGGCGTATTCCTCGCCGGAGAAGTACTTGTCCATTTCGCCCTGAAGATATTTGCGATCTTCGGCGTTCATCATGTTCAGGCGTTTTTCGTTGATCAGCAGGGTCTGGTGTTTCTGCCAGTCGGCCCAGGCCTTGGCCGAGACGTGGTCAAAAATATCCTGACCTTTTGCGCCCGGGAAAGGGGCGCGTTCCAGAGCGGGCAGTTCTTCTTTGTACTTACGGCACATGATGGTGCGGGTCATGCTGACTCTCCTGCATTCAATACGGCGGCCGCGCGTTCGAGCAAGGTCTTGACCGGGGCGGCGAGGCCCAGGCGCGGCGGGGTGGCGAGGTTATACCAGAGCCAGTCGGCCTCGGCCACGTGATGGCTGGCCTCCTGTACCTGAACCAGCCAGGGTTCGATGGACAATTGGAAGTGGCTGAAGGTGTGGACGAGGCTCGGCAAGGCCTGCTGCTCGCCCAGTGCCAGCGAGTGCTGATCGGCGAGATGTTGCAGGTCGTCGAGGTCATCGAGTTCCGGCAGGCTCCACAAACCGCCCCATAAACCCGTCGAGGGGCGGCGATAAAGCAGAATCGCGCCTTTGCCATTGGCCAGCATCGGCATCAGCGTGCGCTTCTGCGGGATGGTTTTGCGCGGTTTGGGAATCGGATAGCGCGTCTCCAGGCCGAGCATGTGGGCTTCGCAGCCACGCTCCAGCGGACACAGCAGGCAGCTTGGCTTGCTGCGGGTGCACAGCGTGGCGCCGAGATCCATCATTGCCTGTGTGTAGGCGTTGACCCGATCGTGCGGCGTAAAGCGCTCCGCGTTGGCCCACAGCTGTTTGGCGACCTTCGGCTCGCCGGGATAGCCCTCTTGCGCGGTAAAACGCGCCAGAACGCGTTTGACGTTGCCATCGAGGATCGGCGCGCGCAGGCCCATGCTGATGCTCGCGATGGCGCCAGCGGTGGACAGGCCGATACCCGGCAGCTCCACCAGCTTCTCGACATCGCGTGGAAACTCGCCAGCGTACTGGCTGACGACGATCTTCGCGGTTTTCTGCAGATTGCGTGCGCGGGTGTAGTAACCCAGGCCGGTCCACAGGTGCAGCACTTCGTCTTCCGGCGCTTCGGCCAGTGCTTCGACCGTTGGCAGCGCGGCCATGAAGCGGTCGAAGTAGTTGAGCACAGTGCTGACCTGAGTCTGCTGCAACATGATTTCCGACACCCACACCCGATACGGGTTGATGTTCTGCTGCCAAGGCAAATCGTGGCGGCCATGGCGGTCGAACCAATCCAGCACCGCCTCTGAAAACTGCTCCGCTCTCATCGCTTGAACAGCCCCTTCAATGCGTTTTTCAATTCCGGGCTGACTTTGTCGCCAAGTTTCTCGTCGATCTTCTCGCTGAGTTTGTCGCCGGCCAGTTTGCTCGCGACCTGGCCCATGCGTTCGTTGTCCAGACGGCACGCCTTGGCGCCCAGTTCCAGCGGACCCCGGCAACGCAGTGGCCACTCGATGCCGACGAATTTGTCGCCGACCTGACACGCCGGATCCGGCATGGCGCTGGTGTCGCCTTCGACGATGATGCCGACGCGGTAGTCCATGCCCAGCACCCGCAGATCGATGTCGCCGTCACCGTTGACGGTCATGCCCGGAATACGAACCTTGAGGTCCGGGTTGCTGGCAACGCCGTTACGGAAGGTCAGGTTGCCCTTGAGTTCCTGGAACGGAGTGTCCTTGCCCCGTGGCTCGCCGCTGAGTGATTTGCGATTGAGGGTGGCGATGCCTTTGCACAGTTGCTGCTCAAGGTTGGCGTTGAGCAGCACGCCGTTGTTGATGACAAAACTGGCGTTGCCGTTGAGGCTGTCGATCAACGCCTGTTGGCTGTTGCCGCTGCCGGTGAGGTTGCTGGTGAGCGTCACCAAACCTGTGACGGGCGGTTTTTTGCCTTGGCTTTCGAGGATTTTTTCCGCTGGCACCCGGTTGATTTTGGTCTGCAGGTTGAGCATCGGGGCGCTCGGGCGCACGTCGAGGGTGCCTTTGGCTTCGAAGCCGCCGTTGTACAGCTCGCCGCTGAGGTTGCCGAGGGTCAGCAGGCCGCCCTGGCCGGTGGCTTTGAGCGCGGCATTCTGGATCGGCAGTTTGTCGAGGGTCAGTTGGCCGAAAGTCAGGTCGGCGTCCACATCGAGTTTGGCCAGGCGTTCAACCGGCAGCAAGCGCTCGGTGCTCCAGGCGGTTTTGCTCGGTTTGTCTGGCAGCGGTGTAGAACCCGCACCGGCGATGGCATTGGCTTCGGTGCTGGCGACTTCGGCCTGACGGGTTTGCGTGGCGTTGTTGGCCTTTTCCGATTTCGGCGGCAGGTAACGGTCGACGTTGAAGGTGTCTGCCTTGAGGGTCGCCCGTAACGATTGCTTGGCGAAGTCTTCGACGGCGATACGGCCGCTGAAGCTGCTGTCGTCGAGTTTCAGGTTGATGTTGTCGAACGCGACGCTGGTCGGTGTGGCCGCAATGCGGCTGACCAGTTCGACTTTGCTCAGGCTGCCTTCGGCCATGGCCGGAAGTTTCTGGCCGATGCTGTCGACGAATTTTGCCAGATCGAACTGGGCGATCGAGATGCCGCCAGTGATCTGCGGGGTCTTGTCGAGGTCGTTGGCTTTCAGTTCACCCAAGGCGCGCAATTGGTTGGCGGAGATCTTGATTCCGGTCCATTCGGCGACGTTCGCGGCTTTATCGAGCAATATTTGCCCTTGGGCGGAGAAAGTCATGGTCTTGCCTTGCAGCGGATCGCCCGCCACTTCGCCGGAGAGCTTCATGTCTTCGAATTTGTAGCGTTGCAGGGCGCGCTCGAAGCGCAGCTCGCCGTTGAGCTCGGTGCGCACGCGCAGCACCGGTTGATTGGTGCCGAGAAATGCCGTGGCCTTGATCGGGATGTTGGTTGAGTCGTGCACCGGGCCGGTGCTCAATTGAATGCTCTCGGCGCTGAACTGCTTGCCGCTGAGTTCATCGGTGTACTCAACGCGGGCGTTGTTGACGGTCAGGCTGTCGATGTCGAGGCGGATCGGCTGCGCCGGTTTTTCCACCGCTACAGTGGGCTCGCTGGCGGGTTGACCGGGAGCAGTGGCCGGCGGCGTTGCACCAGGCGCGACTGGCGCCTTGCCGATATCTTCCCAGTTGCCATGGCCGTTCTTGTCACGGTTCAGGCGCAGGTTGAGACCTTCGACGCGCACATCGCTCATCTGCACTTCGCGGCGCAACAGCGGCAGCACGCGCACGGACAGGCCGAGCATCTGCAAGTCGGCAAACGGTTCGGCGGGTTTGGCGAGGGTGGCGACGCTGGCTTCGTGCAATTCCAGGCCGAGCCACGGGAACAGGCTCCAGCCGATATCGCCATTGAGCGTCAGCTCGATGTGGGCCTTGTCGCGGGCTATCTGGCGGATCTCCTCTTTATAGTCGTTGGGATCGAAGAGGTGGGTCAGGGCAAAGCCTGCCGCCACAATGATCAGCAACAGCCCGAGAAGTACCAGACCCAGGATTTTGCCGAACGCTTTCATGGGCGAGTCCTTGTAATTAGTCGAATTCGTAATTTAGCCGGGGAGTATAGCGCTGCATCAGTCTTCACTGCTGAGGCGTCCTGCCTAGGTCGTTGACTCGCCGCTTGTAGCGCTTCGACAACGGATGCGATGGGGGTTCCCCGCAGAGATACGATCAGGTGACAGAAAAAAGGTGATATCAGTTTGGTTTTTCTGTCACGTGCAAATGGTAACCTTCGCCGGTTCGTCCGTCCTTCTGCGACTTAACGTCGCGCCTTCAAGGAGCTTCACTCAAAAAAACGGTCATGCCTGCGTGCATAAGGCCGGGGGTGAACAGTGGCTGGCGAACCATACTAATAATTGGGGGATACACAATGAGCACGAGCATCACGGCGGATGGCTTCAAAGCCGATCAGCCCGCGTTCCTGTCCAAGGAGCGCATCATCGCCAAGCCCGGTTTCAACCGTTGGCTGGTTCCACCGGCCGCTCTGGCCATTCACCTGTGCATCGGCATGGCCTACGGCTTTTCGGTGTTCTGGTTGCCGTTGTCCAAGGCGCTGGGCGTTACTGCACCGGTGGCTTGCGCGCCGGACATGAGCTTCATCGCACAAGTCTTCTCGTCGCAATGCGACTGGCCGATCTCGATGCTCGGCTGGATCTACACCCTGTTCTTCATCTTCCTCGGCTGCTCGGCAGCGATCTGGGGTGGCTGGCTGGAACACGCCGGGCCACGTAAGGCTGGCGTTGTATCGGCCCTGTGCTGGTGCGGCGGTCTGCTGATTTCGGCGCTGGGGATTTATACCCACCAGATCTGGTTGATGTGGATCGGTTCCGGCGTGATCGGTGGTATCGGTCTGGGCCTGGGCTACATCTCGCCGGTGTCGACCCTGATCAAGTGGTTCCCGGACAAGCGCGGCATGGCGACCGGCATGGCGATCATGGGCTTCGGTGGTGGCGCGATGGTCGGTGCACCGTTGGCCGCAGCGCTGATGGGCCACTTCGCATCGCCAACTGGCGTCGGCGTGTGGCAGAGCTTCCTGGTAATGGCCGCGATCTACTTCGTGTTCATGATCGGCGGGGCACTGTCCTACCGCGTGCCGCCAACCGGCTGGAAGCCTGAAGGCTGGACCGCTCCGGCGAAAAAAGCCGCGAACGCGATGATCACTCATCGTCACGTACACGTGAATGTGGCGTGGAAAACCCCGCAATTCCGCCTGGTGTGGCTGGTGCTGTGCCTGAACGTCTCTGCCGGTATCGGCATCCTTGGCATGGCTTCGCCATTGTTGCAGGAAGTGTTCGGCGGCAAATTGATTGGTGTTGACCTGCCGTTCGGCCAGCTGGATGCCGGGCAATTGGCTTCCATCGCCGCGATTGCTGCCGGTTTCACCGGTCTGCTGAGCCTGTTCAACATTGGTGGCCGCTTCTTCTGGGCATCGTTCTCGGACTACCTGGGCCGTAAAAACACTTACTTCGTGTTCTTTGCGCTGGGTTTTGCCCTGTACGCGCTGATCCCGAACCTGGGTCACCTGGGCAACGTTGCGCTGTTCGTGGCGGCGTTCTGCATCATCCTGTCGATGTACGGCGGTGGTTTTGCCACGGTTCCGGCGTATCTGGCCGACCTGTTCGGAACGCAGATGGTTGGCGCGATCCACGGTCGGCTGTTGACCGCTTGGGCGGCGGCCGGTGTGCTTGGTCCGGTGCTGGTGAACTACCTGCGTGAGTATCAACTGAGCATCGGCGTTGAACGCGCCGCCGCTTATGACATCACGCTGTATATCCTCGCCGGTCTGCTGGTGCTGGGCTTCCTGTGCAACCTGCTGGTGCGCCCAGTGGCTGACAAGTACTTCATGACCGACGCCGAACTGGCTGCCGAACAGGCGCTGGGCCATGACAAAGGTGCCGATGCGACCACCGTTCTGGAATGGAAAGCGGCACCGGGCAGCAAGCCGTTGGCCGTCGCTGCGTGGCTGGTGGTGGGTATTCCGTTGGCGTGGGGTGTGTGGGTGACCCTGCAGAAAACGGCGGTACTGTTTAACTAAGTTGTTAGCTGCATAAGCGCGAAAACGGTGGGAGCGAGACTGCTCGCGAAGACGGAGTGTCAGTCGACATAAATGTTGGCTGATCTACCGCTTTCGCGAGCAGGCTCGCTCCCACACTTGTTTTTGTGGTGTGCCTGGTAGCTTGTATGCACATGTCTACCCGCGACACCCCCGGATTCACTCCGTCAGTCATATCACCTCTCGTGTTTCTGTTTCGCGCCCGCGTGCCTATAATGGCTGCCTTTTTCGCCCAATGATTTTGCGGAGCTGGTGATGGCCGAACGTAAGGCTTCTGTCGAGCGCGACACTCTGGAAACCCAGATCAAAGCCTCGATCAACCTTGATGGCACCGGAAAGGCCCGATTCGATATCGGTGTTCCTTTTCTTGAGCACATGCTGGATCAGATCGCCCGTCACGGGTTGATCGACCTGGATATTGAATGCAAGGGCGATCTGCATATCGACGACCACCACACGGTGGAAGACGTCGGTATCACCCTCGGTCAGGCTTTCGCCAAAGCCATCGGCGATAAAAAAGGCATCCGTCGCTACGGCCACGCCTATGTGCCGCTCGATGAAGCGCTGTCGCGCGTGGTGATCGATTTCTCCGGTCGTCCGGGCCTGCAAATGCACGTGCCGTACACCCGCGCCACCGTTGGCGGCTTCGACGTTGACCTGTTCCAGGAATTCTTCCAGGGCTTCGTCAACCACGCGCTGGTCAGCATGCACATCGACAACCTGCGTGGCACCAACACTCACCACCAGATCGAAACCGTGTTCAAGGCTTTCGGCCGCGCGCTGCGCATGGCTGTCGAGCTCGACGAGCGCATGGCCGGGCAGATGCCATCGACCAAAGGCGTTCTGTAATGCAGACGGTTGCAGTTATCGATTACGGCATGGGTAACCTGCACTCGGTGGCCAAGGCCCTCGAGCACGTCGGCGCCGGTAAAGTGTTGATCACCAGCGATGCGAACGTGATCCGCGAAGCTGACCGTGTGGTGTTTCCGGGGGTCGGCGCGATTCGCGATTGCATGGCGGAGATCCGTCGCCTCGGGTTTGATTCGCTGGTGCGTGAAGTCAGCCAGGATCGTCCGTTCCTCGGCATCTGTGTCGGCATGCAAGCCCTGCTCGATACCAGCGAAGAGAACGACGGCGTCGACTGCATCGGCCTGTTCCCGGGCGCTGTGAAGTTCTTCGGCAAAGACCTGCATGAAGACGGCGAACACCTGAAAGTCCCGCACATGGGCTGGAACGAGGTGAAGCAGAAGGTCAGTCACCCGCTGTGGCACGACATTCCGGACATGGCGCGTTTCTATTTCGTGCACAGCTACTACATTGCCGCTGCCAACGCGCGGCAGGTGGTGGGCGGCGGTCATTACGGTGTCGATTTCGCTGCAGCGCTGGCCGATGGTTCGCGTTTCGCCGTGCAGTTTCACCCGGAGAAAAGCCATACCCATGGCCTGCAATTGCTGCAGAACTTCGCCGCGTGGGACGGTCGCTGGTAAATGGCCGCCAAGAAGTCCAAACCGCCGATCCTGACCCTCACTCCCGAACAGGAGAACGAGGCCAATCACAAGATCAAGCGGTTCATGGAGGATCGTTTCGAACTGGACCTGGGTTCGTTCGAAGCGGCAGAAATTCTTGAGCTGTTTACCCGCGAAATTGCTCCGCACTATTACAACAGGGCGATTTTCGATGTGCAGACCCACCTCAAAGAGCGGTTTGAAAGCATCGAAAGCGACCTGTGGGCGCTCGAAAAAAATTAGGAGCAGCTGCAAGCTTCAAGCTGTCAGCTGCAAGAATCAGACACACGTGCGCGCTTGCAGCTTAAAGCTTGCAGCTTGCAGCTCTTTGACGAAGGAAAAGCATGCTAATTATTCCTGCTATCGATCTTAAAGACGGTGCCTGCGTGCGTCTGCGCCAGGGCCGCATGGAAGATTCCACGGTGTTCTCCGATGACCCGGTGAGCATGGCTGCCAAGTGGGTGGAGGGCGGCTGCCGTCGTCTGCATCTGGTCGACCTGAACGGCGCCTTCGAAGGCCAGCCGGTCAACGGCGAAGTGGTTACCGCCATCGCCAAACGCTATCCGAACCTGCCGATCCAGATCGGCGGCGGCATTCGCTCGCTGGAAACCATCGAGCACTACGTCAAGGCTGGCGTGAGCTACGTGATCATCGGCACTAAAGCCGTGAAAGATCCGGCCTTCGTCGCCGAAGCATGCCGCGCGTTTCCGGGCAAGATCATCGTCGGCCTCGACGCCAAGGACGGTTTTGTCGCCACTGACGGCTGGGCTGAAATCAGCACCGTGCAGGTCATCGATCTGGCCAAGCAGTTTGAAGCCGACGGCGTGTCTTCGATCGTTTATACCGACATCGCCAAAGACGGCATGATGCAGGGCTGCAACGTACCGTTCACCGCTGCGCTGGCTGCGGCAACGAAGATCCCGGTGATCGCTTCCGGCGGTATCCACAACCTCGGTGACATCAAGTCGCTGCTCGACGCCAGGGCGCCGGGCATCATCGGCGCCATCACTGGCCGGGCGATCTATGAGGGCACTTTGGATGTTGCAGAGGCTCAATCTTTTTGTGATGGCTACGCGGCCAGCTCCAAGTTGTAAGCTGCAAGCTGCAAGTTAGAAAATCGACCGTGATCGGCTTTTTCTTGCAGCTCGTAGCTCGTAGCTTGAAGCTTGCAACTCTTAATCGGAGATTAAGCCCATGGCGTTAGCCAAGCGCATCATCCCTTGCCTGGACGTGGATAACGGCCGGGTCGTCAAAGGTGTGAAGTTCGAGAACATCCGCGACGCCGGTGACCCGGTGGAAATCGCCCGTCGTTATGACGAGCAGGGCGCCGACGAGATTACCTTTCTCGATATCACCGCCAGCGTCGATGGCCGCGACACCACGCTGCATACAGTCGAGCGCATGGCCAGTCAGGTGTTCATCCCGCTGACCGTTGGCGGTGGCGTGCGCACCGTGCAAGACATCCGCAACCTGCTCAATGCCGGCGCGGACAAGGTGTCGATCAACACCGCAGCCGTGTTCAACCCGGAATTCGTTGGCGAAGCCGCGCAGCACTTCGGCTCGCAGTGCATCGTCGTCGCCATTGATGCGAAGAAGGTTTCCGGCCCGGGCGAAACCCCGCGCTGGGAAATCTTCACCCACGGTGGGCGCAAGCCGACCGGTTTGGACGCGGTCGAGTGGGCGAAGAAAATGGAAGGCCTGGGTGCCGGTGAGATCCTGCTGACCAGCATGGATCAGGACGGCATGAAAAACGGTTTCGACCTCGGCGTGACCCGCGCCATCAGCGATGCACTGGGCATTCCGGTGATCGCTTCCGGTGGTGTCGGCAACTTGCAGCACTTGGCCGACGGCATCCTTGAAGGCCACGCCAGCGCAGTGTTGGCGGCGAGTATTTTCCATTTTGGCGAATACACCGTGCAGGAAGCCAAGGCCTATATGGCCCATCGCGGGATCGTGATGCGCTAAGTGCCTCAGATGCGGCGGCGCCGCTTGGCGGTTCAGATCGATCGTCAAGCGGCCAGGTCCTCAATCTGTCCCAGAGCTTTGCAGCAGATCTGCACGGACCTCTGAAGTGCTGAGATTCCGATCCATGGTGTAACTGCACAGCGTCAATGGCAGGGCATCGAGCGGTACCAGAATATGGCGTTGTTGTAATGTGCTGGTGAATAACAGTCGTGTGCATCACGTACAGTTTTTGATCGATAGCAGTATCGCGAGATCCGGATGCGCTAAAACGGTACAGGCCAGTGGACAGCATGGCGTGCCCAAGGCACTCTTGGGCACGCCATGGATTTCGGTAGCCCGACATGATCAAACGCCTGCTTCTTGTTCTTGCCAGTGCCTCTGTGTTGCTGCTCAACACCGTCCGGGCCGAAAACAGTCCCGACACTGATCTGGTGCTCCTCACCGAAAACTTCCCGCCCTACAACATGGCGAAGAACGGCAAGAATTTCGCCCAGGGCGAGAACATCAACGGCATCGCCACCGACATCGTTCGCGAGATATTCCAGCGTGCCGGCGTCACTTATAGCCTGACCCTGCGGTTCCCCTGGGAGCGGGTGTACAAGCTGGCGCTGGAAAATCCCGGTTACGGTGCCTTTGTGATGGCGCGTCTGCCGGATCGTGAAAAACTCTTCAAGTGGGTCGGTCCGATCGGCCCCGACGACTGGATCCTGTTGGCCAAGGCTGACAGCAAGATCACCCTCGAAACCCTCAATGACGCGCGCAAGTACAAAATCGGCGCCTATAAAGGTGACGCGATTGCCGAGACGCTGACCAAGCAAGGCTTGAAGCCCGTGGTCGTGCTGCGCGATCAGGACAACGCGAAGAAGCTGGTCAGCGGACAGATTGATCTGTGGGCAACGGGAGATCCTGCCGGGCGTTACCTCGCGCGGCAGGAGGGTGTGACGGGGCTGAAAACGGTGCTGCGCTTCAATAGCGCCGAGTTATACCTGGCGTTAAACAAGGACGTCTCCGATGACGTCGTCGCCAGGCTGCAGGACGCGCTCGATCAACTGCGCAAAGAAGGTGTAGTGGACGAAATCATGGCGCGGTATCTGTAACCTCCTCCAGCGCCGTTTCCGCCAGCGGGGTGGCGCTGTCGTTGTCCGTCTCGTGGATGTCCGCGACCTCTGGCACTTGCGCTTCCGGCGCCACAGCAACAGTGCTGGCAGGCGTCCCCGGTGTGTATTGGCTGATGTGCAGGCTGCGACCGTCGGTATAACTGAACGTAGTGGTCACCGGCGTACCGTCTGCGCGCACAAGACTGTAGTCACTCTGAATCAGATAAACCGCCACGGCCTTATGGCTGTCCACTACCGCTACGACGTCGATCGCAGAGTTATCGAGCCATTCATTGTTGGGCATTTCGCATTGCGTCAACTCATGGCTGAGCCGCGCCGAAAACAGAAACGGACTGGGTGCCTGCGCGCCCCACTGCACGCCGAATTCGATGGAGGTCAGTGTCGAGAACGCCCATTGACCTCGCGTGCGTTGCGCGCGCTGGGCTGACCATCGGAATGTCGTACTGTCTTGCCCGCTGTTGTGACCATGGCCGACGAGCACATAGTGATCCGTGCGCTCCAGTTGATAGAAGGGCGAGTGGTCGCGCTGCTCCAGTGGAGTGAACAAGGGATCCTTGACGGCGAACCAGGGCAGCCTGGCGGTGTAGGTCGGCTGCTCAGGCGCGTGCAGGGGCTCAGGCGTCACACCGAGGAGCACGGGTGCTGTCGGTTTTGGATTGACCTGAACCGCAAGGTGCAGGCGTAACGAATACACCAGAAAATTCGCCGGCAACGCGTAACCGCTGACTCCGGCGAACGTGCCGGGCGCCAGGTGCATTTCCCCCGAAGCGGCCACCGGCGGCGCGGCGCTCCACGTGCTGATGCTCTGCCGCGCACCACTGCCTTTGTCATTCCAGATCAGATCGCATGTGGCTGACGCGCTGACAAGGTCGGCCCGTACGCAGCGAACGGCATTGCGAGAAGGTTTTTCGTGGCTGTTGGAACACACCGAACCCAGCGCGACGTAACCTTCCGGCGGGAGAGGGCGCCAGACGGAGCCGTTCTTGGTCGCGCCGGAGCCTGAGTCTTTCCAGACCAGTTCGAAGTCGGTCGGTGCGCTCAGGGCTTTGCCTTTTTCGGGATCGGCCGCCGGTGTGCTCGCCTCGCACACCACCGCCACGACTTTCTTGTTGTTGATGTTGTCACGGCCCGGATGGACGACGTCGCCTAATGGAAAGTAGCCGGGCAGCACATCGGCCGCCGGGGTCGGGCGCCAGAAAGACGCCGGTTCCGCGTTGGAGCCGTAGGTGTCCCAGATGCTCAGGAACTCGGTCGTAAAGTTGATCAGCAGGTTGTCGACCCTGATGGGTTCCCTCTGCCAGTCGGATACTTGAGCGTTGTCGTAAATAGTCATGGTCACTCCTGATAGTTGAACAGCGACTCAGGGGAGTCGCGACCTGTTGCAGGTCTCACTATCCGGAAGTGCGAGGGGTGACTGGTGGTAACTATCTATTGCCTGACGCAACAGGCCGTTACCGGTAGAGGCCGTCCTTGCCATGACCGGCCATGGCGCGATTGCTGCGCACGCTGATCATTTGTTTAATGTCGATCCACTCAATGCCTTGAGCTTTAAGCTTGGGCAACTCTCGCTCCAGCACGGCCAGCGTTTGTGGATAAGGATGGCCGATCATTACCGCTGAACCCTGTTTGCGCGCGAGGCTGATCGCGGTCTGCAACTGGGTGAAGATTGCCGCCTCGGTGCGCTCGTCATCGAGAAAAACATCGCGCGAAACACTCGCCAGATTGATCTTCTGCGCTTGCTGCGCGGCCACGGTCTGCGCACTGGTGCGGCTGTCGACGAAGAACTTGTGGCGTCGCTGCAACTCTCCCATCAACCAGGCCATTGCCTCCGGTTGCGCCGTCATGCGGCTGCCCATGTGGTTATTGATGCCCGCGGTGTACGGGACCATTTTGAACGCGGCGTTCAGACGCTTTTCGAGTTCTTCGATGGGCAGTTCGGGATGCCAGGCGTACGGGCCGGTCGCCGGATCCATGGGCATGTGCAAGATGACGATCTTGCCGGCACGATGGGCTTCACGGGCAAATTCGGTGGCGTGGGGCGTGTCGGGCATGATCGCCGCGGTCACCGGGCCGGGCAGGGCCAGCACGCGGCGATCCCGGGGCAGGCTTTGCCCCAGGTCGTCGATGATCAGTGTCAGGTAGGCTTTGTGAGGCGTAGAGCCGGCGGGTTGTGCGTGAGCAGCACCCGCCAGACAGCACAGCAGAACGAAGACGAAACGCAAAGACATCCTCAGCGGCCGGACGTAATGCTCAGGCCTTTGAGCAGGCTCAGGGCCTGGGCCAGTTGGTAATCGTCATCCTGCGGCATGGCTTTGGCCTTGCCTGCGGAACCGCTCGGTTTGTCGGCGCCGCCGTTGCCGTTGCCCAAATGGCCCTGCAGATCGGCTTCCTTGAAGTATTCGCTGTCCGCCTCGCTGGTGATCTTGGCTTTGCGCACTTCGATGTCCGGGACGATGCCCTGGGCCTGGATCGAACGGCCATTGGGCGTGAAGTACAGCGCGGTGGTGATCTTCAGTGCGCGGTCGTTGTTCAGCGGCAGCACAGTCTGTACCGAGCCTTTGCCGAAACTGGTGGTACCCATGACCACGGCGCGCTTCTGGTCCTGCAGGGCGCCGGCGACAATTTCCGACGCCGAGGCGCTGCCACCGTTGATCAGCACGACCATCGGCACTGCTTCGCTTTCGTCTTTACCGGTAGCAGAGAAACGCAGCTCGGAATTGGCGATGCGGCCTTTGGTGTAGACGATCAGACCTTTGGTGATGAAGTGGTCGACCACTTCCACCGCGGCCTGCAACACGCCACCCGGGTTGTTGCGCAGGTCGAGAACGATGCCGTTGAGCTTCTTGCCGTTGTCCTTGCGCATCTTCGCCAGGGCCTTGGAGACCTCATCGCCGGTCTTGACCTGGAACTGAGTGATGCGGATATAGCCGTAGCCCGACTCCAGCAGCTGCGACTTGACGCTCTTCACCTGAATCACGGCGCGCGCCAGGGTCACGTCGAATGGCGGGCCACCGTCGCGTACCAGGGTCAGGGTGATTTTCTGGCCGATCTTGCCGCGCATCTTGTCCACGGCTTCGGTCATGGTCTGGCCGCGAGTCGGCTGACCGTTGATCTTGACGATGAAGTCGCCAGCCTGAATGCCGGCCTTCGACGCTGGCGTGTCATCGATTGGCGAGACGACTTTGATAAAGCCGTCTTCGGCGCCGACTTCAATGCCCAGGCCGCCGAACTCGCCGCTGGTGCTTTCCTGCAACTCGGTGAAGTCTTCAGGGCCCAGATAAGCCGAGTGCGGATCAAGGTTGCTGAGCATGCCCTTGATCGCGTTTTCCAGCAGAGTCTTGTCGTCCACCGGCTCGACGTATGCGGCTTTGATCCGGTCCATGACCTCGGCAAAGGTGCGCAACTCTTCCAGCGGCAGCGGGGCCTTGGAGGTCGCAGCTGTGCCTGCCGGAGCGACGGCCGGAGCCGGTTGAGCGGCAAACGCCAGAGGCGCGCCGATCACCAGGGCGATCGTCAGGGCCAGCGAGGTAAGGCGGGACAAATGCAGCATGTCGAACAAACTCCTGAATTAGGTGGTGCGCTTATCCTTGCGCACGACACCATTGCGCCGGATCACTCGGGTGACCCTGCTGACGAATTGCAAAATACAGCGCTGATGTGTCCTGACCGCCACTGTTACCGACAGTGGAGATGGACTCACCGGCTTTAACCACGTCACCCGCCGACTTGAGCAGTGTCTGGTTGTGACCGTAAAGACTCAGAAAACCATTGCCGTGATCGAGGATCACCAGCAACCCGGCGCCCCGCAGCCAATCGGCAAACACCACGCGCCCACCGTGTACGGCATGCACCTGGCTGCCGGCGGAGGCGCTGATCATCACGCCATCCCACTTGGTGCGGGCGTCATCGCCACGGCTTTCACCGAAGCGTGCCAGCAATCGACCATCAACCGGCCATGGAAGTTTTCCCCGGGTTGCCGCAAAAGCCCCGCCAAAGGTTTCGCCACTGCTGGAAACCAGTGCGCCGGGAGACGATTTGACAGGTTTTCGTGGGGCGTCACTGGTGTCCGATTCTGCATCCGCGTGGGCTTGCGCCTCACGCAAACGCTTTTTTTCCGCTTCCTGCTGGGCGATCAGCGCTTTTTTTCGCGCCTCTTCTGCCTCACGGGCCTGACGGGCCAGAGTTTCTTCAATGGTCTTGAGGACTTTAGACAGGTCTGCCTGATCCTGCTCGCGGGCGGCGAGTTTCTGGTCGCGAGCCTTGACGTCCTCGTTGAGCTTGGCCAGCACTTGCTGGCGCTCCTTGCGAACTTTTTCAAGTTCGTCGCGCTGGGTGTCGAGGTCGCTTTTCTGTACCAGCAATTGCGCCTGCTGCAAGCCGATGTCTTTTTCGACATTAGCCAGTTGGCGCAGGGTTTCGTTGAAGTTTTTCAGCTGCTCCAGGCGAGCCTGGCTCAGGTAATCGTAATAGGTGAGGGTGCGGGCGAACTTCTCGGGATTCTGCTGGTTGAGCAGCAGTTTGAGGTACTCCTGACGGCCGTTCTGATAGGCCGCACGGGCCTGAATGGCGATCAGTCGTTGTTGTTCAGTGCGCGCGCTCTGGAGTTTTTTTTTCTCTGCATCGAGTCGTTGCAGCTCGGATTCGCTTTTCTGCAGTTCTTTTTGCAGTGCATCGACCTGCTTCTGCAGCTTGCCCAGCTCGGTCTCAGTGCCCTTGAGCTCTTTCTGTACGCCGGACTTTTCTTCCTGAACCTTGCTCAGCAGCTTTTTCAGCTCGGCAATGTCCTGACGCGTTGCGTCCAGCTGCTGTTGGGTTTGCGCGCGCTCGTCAGCGAAGGCCGGTTGGAGCAGGCAGGTCAGAGCGAGGGCAATCAGGACGCGAAGCATAGGGGCGGGCGGCACCAGGGTAATGGACGGCCTAGTATGCCCGCCCGAGGCTGCAAAAAAAACGCCCAATTGGGGCTGTGTGATAACTGGAGCGCCAGACAGGCTTAATTCCATTTCGAAAACCCCATAAGCCACTGTGGGAGCTGGCTTGCCAGCGATGGCGTCTGAACATTCAACAGAGTTGTTGGCTGTCAGATTGCTATCGCTGGCAAGCCAGCTCCCACAAGGTTGAGCGGTGTTTTGAGGCCGCGGATTAAACCAGAATCGAAGTCCCGGTCATTTCCACCGGTTTTTCCAGACCCAGCAACTTGAGCATGGTCGGCGCCACGTCCGCCAGCACGCCGCCTTCACGGACCTTGAGGTCACGCTTGCCGACGTAAATGAACGGCACCGGCTCGGTGGTGTGTGCGGTGTGCGCCTGGTGAGTTTCTTCATCGGCCATTTTTTCGACGTTGCCGTGGTCAGCGGTGATCAGCGCTTCGCCGCCCACCTTGTCCAGTGCTTCGACGATGCGCCCGACGCAAGTGTCCAGGCATTCAACCGCTTTCACTGCCGCTTCAAACACGCCGCTGTGGCCGACCATGTCGCCGTTGGCGTAGTTGACCACGATCACGTCGTAACGCTGGTTTTCGATGGCTTCGACAATACGGTCGGTCACTTCGGGCGCGCTCATTTCCGGCTGCAGGTCGTAAGTGGCGACTTTCGGCGACGGGATCAGGATGCGTTCTTCGCCCGGGAACGGTTCTTCACGGCCGCCGGAGAAGAAGAAGGTGACGTGGGCGTATTTCTCGGTTTCAGCGATGCGCAGCTGGGTTTTGCCGTTTTTTGCCAGATAGTCGCCCAGCACGTTTTCCAGGCTGCCCGCCGCGAAAGCCGACGGTGCAGGAATGCTCGCGGCGTATTGCGTCAGCATGACAAAACCGGCCAGTTTTGGCTGGCGCGCGCGCTCGAAGTCCTTGAAATCGTCTTCGACGAACACGCGGGTCAGCTCACGGGCACGGTCGGCGCGGAAGTTCATGAACACCACGGCGTCACCGTCTTCGACTTTGACCGGCTCACCGATGGTGGTGGCTTTGACGAATTCGTCGCTCTCGCCACGGGCGTAAGCGGCGTCCAGGCCTTCCTGAGCGGTGGCAGCGTTGAATTCGCCGTTGCCGTCGACGATCAGGTTGTACGCTTGGGCCACGCGATCCCAGCGGTTGTCACGGTCCATGGCGAAGTAGCGGCCGACGATGCTGGCGATGCGGCCCTTGCCGAGTGCCTGGAAAGTCGCATCGAGCAGTTCGATCGACGAAGCAGCGCTTTTGGGCGGCGTGTCGCGGCCGTCGAGGAAAGCGTGCAGATAGATTTTTTCGGCGCCGCGCTTGAAGGCCAGTTCGGCCATGGCGATCAGGTGATCCTGATGACTGTGCACGCCGCCATCCGACAGCAGGCCCATGAAGTGCACGGCTTTGCCGGCAGCCACGGCTTTATCCACAGCGGCGCAGAGGGTCGGGTTCTCGAAGAACTCGCCGTCGCGGATCGACTTGGTCACGCGGGTGAAGTCCTGATACACCACACGACCGGCGCCGAGGTTCATGTGGCCGACTTCGGAGTTGCCCATCTGGCCGTCCGGCAGACCGACGTCCATGCCGCTGCCCGAGATCAAGCCGTTCGGCTGGTTGGCCGTCAGGCGATCCAGCACAGGCTTCTTCGCCGCAAAAACGGCATTGGATTCGGGGCTGTCGCTGTGACCGAAGCCGTCGAGAATGATCAGGACCAAAGGTTTAGGCGTGGTAGTCATGGAATCCACTCGTGGCTAATAAAGAAGAGGGCGATGGAAAAGGGAGTTGGAGTTTAAAGCGAAGTTCCGACCGCGTCACCGCCGGACGGGGTTTGGCCCACCATAGTGGCTGTGTATACTGGCCGACATTTTAACGCCCTGGAACCTCCTTCGATGGTTGCTCACCTGATTGAATTTGCCACTAACCACTACATTCTTGTCGGTATCTTCGTCGTACTGCTGGCTCTGCTGCTGGCGCACACGATGCAGGGCGGCGGTAAAAGCCTGAGCACCGGTGAGCTGACCGCGCTGGTCAACAAAGATGCAGGCGTGGTGGTAGACATTCGCACAGCCAAGGATTTCGCTGCCGGCCACATCGTTGGCGCGGTGAATATTCCTCAGGACAAACTGGCCGCACGCGTCGCCGAGCTGGAAAAACACAAGGCCAAGACCATCATTCTGGTCGATGCCCTGGGCCAGACCGCTGGCACTCATGCCCGCGAACTGATGAAATCCGGCTTCACCGCCGCCAAGCTGTCCGGCGGGATCTCCAGCTGGAAAGGCGACAACCTGCCGTTGGTGAAGTGACATGAGCGAAGTCATCGTCTACTCCAGCGATTACTGCCCTTACTGCTCGCGAGCCAAGTACCTGCTCGAGAACAAAGGCGTGGCCTTCAAAGAGATCAAGGTCGATGGCAAGCCGCAGGTGCGTGCCGAAATGGCCCAGAAAGCCGGACGCACGTCCGTGCCGCAGATCTGGATCGGCAGCAAGCACGTCGGCGGCTGTGACGATTTATTCGCCCTGGAGCGCGCCGGCAAGCTCGACGCGCTGCTCAAGGCCTGAACGGCTGCACCCACGTACAGCACTCCCTAAAAGACCCAAGATCAGAAAGGATCTGAGATGACTGACCAACAGAACACTGCAGCCAGCGAAGAAGAAACCGCACCGCAATTCTCCTTGCAGCGCATCTACGTACGCGACTTGTCCTTCGAAGCCCCGAAAAGCCCGGCGATCTTTCGCCAGCAGTGGGACCCGGCGGTCGGTCTGGATCTGAACACTCGTCAGAAAGAACTGGAAGGCGATTTCTACGAAGTCGTACTGACCCTGTCCGTTACCGTGAAAAACGGTGAAGAAGTCGCCTTCATCGCTGAAGTGCAACAGGCCGGTATCTTCCTGATCAAGAACCTGGACGCGGCTTCGATGAGCCACACCCTGGGTGCGTTCTGCCCGAACATCCTGTTCCCGTACGCTCGCGAGACCCTGGACAGCCTGGTAACCCGCGGTTCGTTCCCGGCGCTGATGCTGGCTCCGGTGAACTTCGATGCCCTGTACGCGCAAGAGCTGCAGCGCATGCAGGAAAGCGGCGAGACGCCAACCGTTCAATAAGACGGTTCAGCAATACCCCATGTGGGAGCGAGCCTGCTCGCGATAGCGGTATGTCAGAGTGACTGACACTCCGTAATCGCGAGCAGGCTCGCTCCCACATTTGTTTTGCAGTGTTACTTGAAGTCGTTCTGCCGCCACGCCTCATACACGGCCACCGCCACGGTGTTGGACAGGTTCAGGCTGCGGCAGCCTTCGCGCATCGGCAGGCGCAGGCGCTGTTCGGCCGGCAGGGCGTCGAGCACTTCTGGTGGCAGGCCTCGGCTTTCCGGGCCGAAGATGAACGCATCGCCCGGCACGAACGCAGCATCATGAAACGGCCGCGAACCCTTGGTGGTGAACGCGAACAGGCGTGGATTGCCTAAACTTTCCAGGCAACTGGCGAGGTCGGCGTGGCGTTGCAGCGTGGCGTATTCGTGGTAGTCGAGACCGGCCCGACGCAGGCGCTTGTCGTCCATCTCGAAGCCCAGCGGTTCGATCAAATGCAGGTGGCAGCCGCTGTTGGCGCACAGCCTGATAACGTTGCCGGTATTCGGCGGAATTTCTGGTTGAAAAAGGATGACGTGAAACATGCACGGCTCCGAAGGTAAAGATGACGCGCATTCTACGCCGCAAGCGGACTCGCGTTCGAAACTATTCCCGCGGGTGATCGGTTCGTTGGCGATTGTCGGATTGATGATCGGTTTGATGATTGGCCGCCTGACCACGCCAGATCCGAGCGTATTGCAGCAGGTCGAAGTGACTGAAAGCGGGTTGGTGGTGTGGTTCAACAACGAACCGAAACTGCACGGCGAGATCATCGACGGCACGGTGGCGCTGTTGTTTCAGGCTGATGGGCGGTCGCAGAAAGGCCAGCTCAAGCTCAATGGCAAAGATGTGAATTGGCGTACGCGAATGAGTGATGGCGGGTTGTTGCTGACGGTGCTGGCGGCGCGGCCGCTGCAGGGCGATTGGGCCGGCAGCGAGGTCGATGACCGCTGGCGGCTGGAGATTCACCTGCGAGAGCAATAAAAGCGGGAATCCCTGACCTGCCTGTATCAGGGTTCCCAAAACGGGGTGGACTTTCGCTTGAGCGAAACGCCCGGTGTAAAGAGGGAACCCCCGGCCTGCCTGTACCAAGGATCCCAAAAGGGTGAGCTCGTCGTTTTCGGTGCGAGCCCGATGTAAAGAGGGGAATCCCCGGCCTGCCTGTACCAAGGTCCCCGAAACGGGTGGTGAAACGAATCACCTGTAAGAGTTATTGCAGGAGGTGTGCCAGGTCTTAATTTTTTGAAACAAAAGCTGCTGCCGGAAACACGAAAGCCCCAGATTACGGGGCTTTCGTGTTTTCGAAGTTGAAGTTTTGCATTGGTTTCGATTTGGCTAGTCAGCCGCCGGATATGCCCGATTGCGGGTCAAAGTGCATTACGGTGGTGCACGGCTGAATTGCCCTCACCCTAACCTCTCCCAGAGGGAGAGGGGACTGACCGAGTTGTTATAAAGAACTACGCCGACATGAAAGTCCGAGTCGAACTCACATTTGGCAGCGACATAAATCGGCTCCCTCTCCCTCGGGAGAGGGCTGGGGTGAGGAGGAGAGATCTTGAGTACACATACGGCCTCAAGCGAACGAGGTTTTTACCCCTCATCCCCCTCATCATCATCCCCGCCATCGACCTTCATCCCCAATTCCTTGATCTTGCGCGTCAGGGTATTTCGCCCCCAACCCAGCAAGACCGCGGCATCACGACGACGCCCGGCGGTGTGCTTCAGAGCCGTCTCGATCATGATCCGCTCAAACGCCGGCACTGCGCTGTCGAGCAGGTTCGACTGGCCACGCGCCAACGCCTGATCGGCCCACTGGCGCAGCGCTTGCTCCCAGTTGGTCACTGGCGCCGAATCCTGCGGCAGGTTGAGCAACTCTGGCGGCAAGTCGCTGATGTGCACTTCGCGCCCGGACGCCATGACCGTGATCCAGCGGCAGGTGTTCTCCAGCTGTCGCACGTTGCCGCCCCACGGCAGGTTCTTCAGATATTCCTCAGTCTCGCTTTTCAGCAACTTCGGCTCCACCGCCAGTTCCTGCGCCGCGCGGCTGAGGAAGTGTCGGGCCAGCGTCGGGATGTCTTCGCGACGATCCGACAGGCGTGGAATGTGGATACGGATCACGTTGAGGCGGTGGAACAAGTCCTCACGGAATTTCCCGGCGTGCACCAGGGTTTCCAGATTCTGGTGAGTCGCGGCGATGATCCGCACGTCAACCTTGACCGGCACATGGCCGCCAACGCGATAGAACTCGCCATCGGCCAGAACCCGTAGCAAACGGGTTTGGGTGTCCGCGGGCATGTCGCCGATTTCATCGAGGAACAGCGTGCCGCCATCGGCCTGTTCGAAGCGCCCGCGACGCAGGTTGGCCGCGCCGGTGAACGCGCCTTTCTCGTGGCCGAACAGCTCGGACTCCATCAGGTCCTTGGGGATCGCCGCCATATTCAGCGCGATGAACGGCGAGGCCGCACGCGGGCTGTGACGGTGCAGAGCGTGGGCGACCAATTCTTTACCGGTGCCGGATTCGCCGTTGATCAGCACGGTGATGTTGGAATGACTCAAGCGGCCGATGGCACGAAACACTTCCTGCATCGCCGGCGCTTCGCCGATGATTTCAGGCGTGCGGGTCAGTGCTGGCACGACCTGCAGGCCTTGCTGTTCTTGCGCATGCTGATTGGCGCGCTTGACCAGCGACACCGCTTCATCAACGTCGAACGGCTTTGGCAGGTACTCGAACGCACCGCCCTGATAGGAGGCGACAGCGCTGTCCAGATCGGAGTGAGCGGTCATGATGATGACCGGCAGCCGTGGGTGCTGCTCACGAATCCGCGCCAACAGGTCCAGACCGCTGGCGCCCGGCATGCGGATGTCGGAGATGATCACGTCCGGCTGTTGACGGGCCAGACGACTCATCACGCCATCGGCGCTGTCGAAGCTCTGGGTGGTCATGCCTTCTTGCTGCAGGGCCTTTTCCAGAACCCAACGGATAGAACGGTCGTCATCGACGATCCACACGGTTTCACTACGGCTCATGTCGATGTGGCTCCTTGTTCCAGTGGCAGAAAGATCGAGAACGTGGTGTGGCCTGGATGGCTGTCACATTCGATCAGGCCCTGGTGCTGGCTGATGATGTTCTGGGTGATGGCCAGGCCCAGCCCGGTACCGTCCGGGCGGCCACTGACCATGGGAAAGAAAATGGTTTCCTGCAGTTCCGCCGGAATGCCCGGGCCGTTGTCGATGATCTCGATCTTGGTCACCAGGCGATGGCGGACGTGGCCGATGGTGAACTGGCGCATGGTCCGGGTACGCAAGCTGATGCGGCCCAGACGAAGCTCGTTCTGGCTGCTGATCGCCTGCATCGCATTGCGCACGATGTTCAGCACGGCCTGAATCATTTGCTCGCGGTCGATCAACACGTCGGGAATGCTCGGGTCGTAATCGCGCACCAAGGTGATGCAGCCCTGGCTCTCCGCTTCGACCAGATGGCAGACACGCTCGAGCACCTCGTGAACGTTGCACATGGCCAGCGACGGCAACTTGTTCGAACCCAGCATGCGGTCGACCAGATTGCGCAGGCGATCGGCCTCTTCAATGATCACGTTGGTGTAATCGCGCAGGCTTTCTTCCGGCAGCTCGCGGGCCAGCAATTGCGCAGCGCCACGGATGCCGCCGAGCGGGTTCTTGATCTCGTGGGCGAGGCCGCGCACCAGCATCTTGCTGGTTTCCTGCTTCGACAGCTGTGCCTCTTCCTTGGTGATCCGCAGCAGGCGATCTCGCGGGTGGACTTCCAGCAGGAGCAGGGTCGCGCCGTTGTTGAGGATCGGCGTCACCGCGTAATCCACCGTCAGGGTCTGACCGGTGAGGGCGGTGAGCATGGCTTCGCGCTTGGTGAACGGGTGCGCCTGCTCCACGGCCTGGCGCAACGAGTTGAGCGCCTCGGTGGACTCAGTGAACAGCTCACTGATGAACTGCCCATGGCTGCGCTGGCCGCTGATCGCCAGCAGCATCTCCGCTGCCGGGTTCATGTACTCGAGGCGCAATTCGGCATCGAGCAAGATGGTGGCGGTGGTCAGGTTGTCGAGCAGCAAGCGTGGGATTGCGTCGCTAATAGTCATCAAGGCCTCTTTTGGGGGCGGAGCGTGCGCAAGAAACAAGCGTGTTTAGATGGAAAATGCAAAAACCAAACCAAGGCTCCGAAAAGAAGCGTTCAACCCCTGAAACGGGCGTTTGACGCTCGTTTGCGTGGCGTTCTGCCAGCTGGAACGGGAAGTTTCGAACCAAAATGGGATGGAATGTGAGTACGGTGCAATCTATTGCACCAATATAGTGCGCAAAGCTTAATGGCGTTAGAAGAAACGCAGGAAAGGATTTTTAGGCTCTTTGGGTTTGTCTTTCAGCGGACACTCGGGGCGCACGCCGTAGTCCTCAGTAACGCAGGGTTTGACCTGGCGTTTTTGCGCGAGCGAGATGCGCAACATGTGGAAGGGCTGGTTGGCGGTGCGCTCGACGGTGCGGCCCTGCGCATCAAGAATTTCTATCGAGAGGCTATGGCTGCCACGGTCGATATTGCTCAGCGGAAAAACCGGGCTGACGCCGGGCTCGCCGGTGGCTTTGCCGTCCAGCAGCAAGCGATACAGATGGCCCTTTTGCAAGCCGGGCTCGCTGGTGATGCTGACGATCAGCTCACCGGCACTGCTGCGAATGGTCGCGTCGGGCTCGGGCACCAGAACGCGCAGCATGTCGTAATGGAACGGGGGTTGTTCCGGCGATTTTTTCGCGGTGGTCATCGGCGCAGCAGCCGTGGGGGTAGCCGGCATGCGATTACTGGTGGTCAGCGGCACCCGCTTGGCGTTGCCCCGTGGCTGATCGGTGTAGACACGATTGCCCTGCGCATCGATATAAGTGAACACCTCGGCCGAGGCGTGCAGCGCTGTCATGGCCAGCGCGGCGATCAGCCATGCGCGGATCATGGCTTGTGCACCCTTTGCACGGTGAAGAGTACTGGCGGGCTCTGCTGGACGATCGTTTCGCCGTCGATCACCTGCACGGCCAGACGATGTTCGCCGCGATCGACATTCACCAGTTGCAGGATTGGCACGTTGCTCGGCTGCCCGTAAGGCTCGTCGTCCAAAACCAGTCTTAATTGATGCGGCGGTTGCAGGCGCGGCTTGATCAGCACATTGACAGTGAAGGTGCCGTTGTTGGCGCGCAGGGCTTCTTCAGTGGGCAGGCCGGCCAGTTCCAGCACCTCATAAGCGTTGCGCTCAGGCTGGCGATTGTCTGTCTCGACCGCTGGGGGCGTGCTCGGCGTTTGCGATTCGACACGGTTGAGCGGCGGCAACTCCACCGGCTGCGCGTCGACGCCGTCCGGCGAATGATCGCTGTACACCGTTTGGCCGTTGGCGTCGGTGTATTTGTAGATCTGCGCGACGGCGGGCAGGGCAATAACCAGCAGGAGGAATAGAAGACCACGACCCATGGGCTCGACCGATCAACAATGAGATTGGTTTGCAGCATAGGCCAGGGACGACGGTAAGCCTAACTGAGACAACATTCGCTCACACAAACCATCCTGGTTTTGACTGATTGCTCAACTACTGAAGTTGAGCATGCGTTTCTGCTTTCCGACGGGCGCTACGGGGCTGGGGCAGCCTTCAGGGCCGGGGTAGGTTTGTTTTCCGGTCTCGTCGTACTGGATCGTGCAACCGACCGGCCCCTTGTCGTAAAACGCCCGGCTTTTGACCACGCCGTTGCGGTAATAGCAAAGCTGTTCACCGGCCAGATCACCGCCGTATTCGTAGCTTTTGACTTGTTGTTGGTTGACGGTCATCCAGCTGAAGCCCACCGAGTTTTTCTGGCATTCGATCTGGCCGTTTTCGTAATACGTGCGCACGGTGATCTGGTCGTTTTCACCGATGATCTTTTCGCGGGTCTTATTGCCGGTTTTGTAGTCGTAACTGACTTCGGCCTGGCTGCTGCCAAACAAAAAATCCGTTTCGTTGGTCAGTTTGCCGTGGGTGAACGTACGAAATTTTCCACAGCGATCAATGGTCGGGCCGTTCTTGTCGAAGCGGCACCAATTGGATTCCTCATAGATCACTTCATTTTCGTCGTAGCGTTTCATCAGGCCGATAAAGCGCCCCGTTTCAAAGCGTCCAACTGTTGCAGGTGTGCCGTCGTGCAGAAGGGTCAGATAGGGACCTTCGCGCTCTCCGTTATGCCAGGAAATATCGTTCATCAGCACTTGGCCGTCGTCGCTGTAACCCAGTGACCGGCCTTCGAGTTTGCCGTTTTCGTAGGACTGCGAGTAGAGCCGTTTACCGCTTGGGCTGTAGCCCTCGCGAGTGCCATTCAGTACGCCAGCCGTGTAATGCTCGATCAACGTCAGGACACCGCTGGCATCGGTGTCGCGTAACTCGCCATCCTTTTTGCCGGCAACGAAGTTCACTGTCTGGCTGTGGCCTTTATCAGCCTTGAGCGTCCACAGACCGCTTTGCACGCCATTGTGGTAAAAACCGGAGCCGGCTTCGGTCACCCAAGGGCCTTCGCGTTGATCGTTGATAAAATTGCCACGCACGGTAATGGTGCCCGTGAGTTCTTCACTCGGGCCATCGAGTACGCCACGCCTGTATGTCTGGAACCCGGTCGTCGTGTTATCGGGATCGCCATCGTCGAGGATCGTCCAGCGCCCCTCGCGTTCACCGTCGACATACTGGCCGGTCAAGGTCTTCGAATATTCGGTTTCGACCCATTCACCCTGTCGCTTGCCCGCCACATAGTCACCGCTGGCCGAGTATTTAGACTCTTTGGTGAAAGACCAGGCACCCACGCGCACACCTTTTTCGTATGAGCCTTGGCCGCTGATTTCGCCGAAATTGAAGGAAACCGAATCGCCATCCTCGCTACCGCTGAAAGTAGCGGGCGCGGTTTCCCAGGCCATGCGGCTGATCTGGTAGTTGTAGAGCATGCGATTGCCGTCGTTAAGAGACGTATTGATGCCGCGCCAAAACGTGACGGTGAGAAAACGCCCGTTTTTTTCCTGATAGGTTTTTTTGAAATAGTACTGACCAGTACCGGGCATGTTGATGTCGAGTGGTTTGGTCTGTTCATCGAAATAACCGACCAGCGCTCCTGCGGTGAGATCGAGTTGGTCAAACTCGGGAATGCCCGATTGCTCGTAGTAGAAGCGATAGTTGATCGGCGTTAGCTGCGCCATTGCTTTCTTGATTGTGAGGGCGTCGAGCCGCTTTTTGCCTTCGGCAATTCGGTCGAGGGCTTTTTGCAGTCCTTTGACGCGTGTGTAGAGCTGGCTGCTGGCGTCGTATTTGTAGGCGTAGATCCGGTATTTCGTTTGCTGCTTGAAAAGCACCAGGCGGATGGGATCTTCGCTGTCGAGTTGCGTCAGGAACACCGATTCGATGGAGGCCTGGCCGAAGTCATCCAACCGTTGTGGGCTAGCCTCAGGCTTGTCGCATACGCAGTAATAGCCTTTGACACCGCCGGCTTCTTTGATAAATGCCAGAGTGGCCGAGCTCTCCTGCAAACCCTGAATCAGCGGATGAGCCAGCGTTTTGTTTTCATAAAACTCGGCCGCGTTAACAGTCTGGCTGGCGAGGCCGGCCATCAGGGTCAGAGCCCATAACCACTTCATACGAATCCCTTCGTCAAGGCGCCAGTCGCGGCGCAGAAACGGCGGATTATCCATGGATGAGCGCGCACAAAAAAGGCCTCCCGAAGGAGGCCTCTTTTTGTCACGCCGCGTAGCGCAGCGCTACCGGATCAGCAGCTGTAGTACAGCTCATATTCCAGTGGGTGTACGAAGGTGCGGACCTTGATTTCTTCTTCGGATTTCAGCGCGATGTAAGCGTCGATGAAGTCGTCGGAGAACACGCCGCCCTTGGTCAGGAACGCACGGCCCTTGTCCAGCTCTTCCAGGGCTTCTTTCAGGCTGCCGCAAACTTGTGGGATCTCTTTGGCCTCTTCAGGCGGCAGGTCGTACAGGTTTTTGTCAGCGGCATCGCCTGGGTGGATCTTGTTCTGGATACCGTCCAGGCCGGCCATCAGCAGTGCTGCGAAAGCCAGGTACGGGTTGGCAGCCGGGTCCGGGAAACGTGCTTCGATACGGCGGCCTTTAGGGCTGTTGACGTAAGGAATACGGATCGAGGCGGAACGGTTGCGAGCCGAGTAGGCCAGCATTACCGGCGCTTCGAAGCCTGGCACCAGACGCTTGTAGGAGTTGGTGGCCGGGTTGGTGAAGCCGTTCAGTGCCTTACCGTGCTTGATGATGCCGCCGATGAAGTACAGAGCGGTTTCGGACAGGCCGGCATAGCCTTCGCCAGCGAAGGTGTTCTTGCCATCTTTGGAGATGGACATGTGTACGTGCATACCCGAACCGTTGTCGCCGTACAGCGGCTTCGGCATGAAGGTAGCGGTGCGGCCGTAAGCGTCGGCAACGTTGTGTACAACGTATTTCAGAGTCTGAACTTCGTCAGCTTTCTTCACCAGGGTGTTGAACTTGACACCGATTTCGTTCTGACCGGCAGTCGCCACTTCGTGGTGGTGAACTTCAACGGTCTGGCCCATTTCTTCCAGTGCGTTGCACATGGCAGTACGGATTTCGTGGTCGTGGTCGAACGGAGGAACCGGGAAGTAGCCACCCTTGATGCCTGGACGGTGACCCTTGTTGCCGCCTTCGATGTCCTGGTCGGACATCCAGGAACCTTGTTCGGAGTAGATCTTGAACATCGAGCCGGAGATGTCCGACTTGAATTTCACTTCGTCGAAGATGAAGAATTCTGGCTCTGGGCCGGCGAAGACGGTGTCACCGATACCGGTGGTCTTCAGGTATTCCTCGGCGCGGTGAGCAATGGCGCGCGGGTCGCGATCGTAGCCTTGCATGGTCGACGGTTCGATGATGTCGCACACCAGGATCAGGGTGGCGTCTTCGGTGAACGGGTCGAGAACGGCAGTTTCGTCGTCCGGCAGCAGGATCATGTCGGAGGCTTCGATGCCTTTCCAGCCAGCGATGGAGGAACCGTCGAACATCTTGCCGACTTCGAAGAAGTCGTCTTCCAGCGCATCGCGAGCCGGCATGGTCACGTGGTGCTGAGTGCCTTTGGTGTCCGTGAAGCGCAGATCAATCCACTTGACGTCATGATCTTTGATGAGTTGAACCGACTTCGACATAGTGTCCTCCGGGTGAATTAGGGCGGGTAGTGGATGCCCTTAATAGTGGTGATGCCGGCGCGAATACTCTGCCAAGGCAACCTGCCTCACAAGGGAGCAAATTGCATGCCAGTGCCCCAGCATGGGTTTTATGCCCCATATTCACGCTTATTAAGGTGCAAAACGCCTTAATGCAGAAATTATCGCCCTCTAATGTAGCGTCTTGATCTGAAAATGACCTGTTTTGGTGCATGCAAAACCTTCTGCACATTAACTGGTTAAACCTTGAGCAATTTCCGCTATAATCCGCGCCCCCCTTTTTCGGCTGGCCCTGCGCGCGCTGTTTTCATGAAACTAATCGTAAAAGTCTTCCCCGAGATCACCATCAAGAGTCGACCTGTCCGGACGAAATTCATCCGCCAGTTGGCCAAAAACATCCGCGCCGTGCTCCGCGATCTGGACCCGGCTGTGGTGGTGAACGGTGTGTGGGACAACCTCGAACTGGAAACCCGTGTTACCGACGCCAAAGCCCTTAAAGAGATGGGCGAACGCCTGACGTGCATGCCGGGCATTGCACACTTTTTGCAGATCGACGAGTACCCGCTGGGCGACTTCGACGACATCACCGAGAAGTGCAAACAGCACTACGGCGATGCGCTGGCGGGCAAGGTTTTCTCGGTGCGCTGCAAACGTGCAGGCAAGCACGTGTTCAGCTCGATGGACGTCGAAAAATACGTCGGCAGCAAGCTGCGCCGTGAGTGCGGCGCCGCCGGAATCGACCTGAAAAAGCCGGAAATCGAAGTCCGCATGGAAATTCGCGACAAACGGTTGTTTGTCATCCACAGCCAGCACAACGGCATCGGCGGTTACCCGCTCGGCGCTTTGGAGCAGACGCTGGTATTGATGTCCGGCGGCTTTGACTCCACCGTTGCGGCCTACCAGATCATGCGCCGCGGCCTGATGGCGCACTTCTGCTTCTTCAATCTGGGCGGTCGTGCCCACGAATTGGGCGTGATGGAAGTCGCGCACTTCATCTGGAAGAAGTACGGCAGCTCGCAACGCGTGCTATTTGTCAGTGTGCCGTTCGAAGAAGTGTTGAGCGAAATTCTCGGCAAAGTCGATAACAGTCATATGGGCGTCGTATTGAAGCGTATGATGTTGCGCGCGTCCTCTGTCATCGCCGACCGCCTGAGCATCGATGCGCTGGTCACCGGCGAAGCGATCTCTCAGGTATCGAGCCAGACGCTGCCGAACCTGTCGGTGATCGACTGCGTGACCGACAAGCTGGTGCTGCGCCCGCTGATCGTCGCGCACAAACAGGACATCATCGACACGGCCAACGAAATCGGCACTGCCGATTTTGCCCGGCACATGCCGGAGTACTGCGGGGTCATCTCGGTCAATCCGAAGACCGCCGCCAAGCGTGGCCGCGTTGAACACGAAGAGAAAGAATTCGACATGGCGGTGCTCGAGCGTGCGCTCGCCAACGCCAAACTGGTCGCCATTGATCGAGTCATCGATGAATTGGGCCAGGACTTGCAGATTGAAGAAGTCGGCGAAGCGCTGGCCGGTCAGATCGTCATCGACATCCGTCACCCGGATGCCGCTGAAGACGAACCGCTGGAGCTTGCCGGCATAGAGGTACAGACGATGCCGTTCTATGCAGTGAACGCACGTTTCAAGGAACTGGACCCTACTCGCCAGTACCTGCTGTATTGCGACAAAGGCGTGATGAGTCGCCTGCATGCCCACCATTTGCTCAGTGAGGGGTATGCCAATGTGCGCGTTTATCGACCGAGCTAAGTGCCCGGGGCTGTTTGCCTGTGGCCTGCGTCACCGGCCCCCCGACACCGCCGTCAAGCTGTAACGGCCATGCCGGACACTACTGCTAATCGCTGCCAAGACTTGTCAGCAAACCGAATCCTCTGATCGAGATACACAAGTGATCGAAAATCTACGCAACATCGCCATTATTGCCCACGTTGACCATGGTAAAACCACCCTGGTAGACAAACTCCTGCGTCAATCCGGCACTCTGGAGCGCAACGAGCTCAACGACGAGCGCGTGATGGACTCCAACGACCAGGAAAAAGAGCGCGGTATTACCATTCTGGCGAAAAACACCGCCATCAACTGGAACGGCTACCACATCAACATCGTGGACACCCCGGGCCACGCCGACTTCGGCGGCGAAGTTGAACGTGTAATGTCGATGGTTGACTCCGTTCTGCTGCTGGTTGACGCTCAAGACGGCCCTATGCCGCAAACCCGTTTCGTGACCAAGAAGGCTTTCGAAGCCGGCCTGCGTCCGATCGTGGTCATCAACAAGGTTGACCGTCCAGGCGCGCGTCCGGACTGGGTTCTGGACCAGATCTTTGACCTGTTCGACAACCTCGGTGCTACCGAAGAACAACTGGACTTCCAGGTTGTTTACGCCTCGGCCCTGAACGGCATTGCCGGTCTGGATCACACCGACATGGCTGAAGACATGACCCCGCTGTACCAAGCGGTAGTCGACCACGTTCCAGCGCCAAAAGTTGACCGTGAAGGTCCGTTCCAGATGCAAATCTCGGCACTGGACTACAACAGCTTCCTGGGTGTTATCGGCGTTGGCCGTATCGCTCGTGGTAGCGTCAAGCCGAACACTCCGGTTGTTGCTATCGGTGCCGACGGCAAGAAGCGTAACGGTCGTATCCTGAAGCTGATGGGTCACCACGGTCTGCACCGTATCGACGTTGAAGAAGCTTTCGCAGGCGATATCGTTTGCGTCAGCGGCATGGACTCGCTGTTCATCTCCGACACCCTGTGCCACCCGGACACTGTCGAGGCGATGAAGCCTCTGACCGTCGACGAGCCAACCGTTTCGATGACCTTCCAGGTAAACGACTCGCCATTCTGCGGTAAAGAAGGCAAGTTCGTGACGTCCCGTAACATCAAGGACCGTCTGGACAAAGAGCTGCTGTACAACGTTGCTCTGCGCGTTGAAGAAGGCGACACCGCTGACAAGTTCAAGGTTTCCGGCCGTGGTGAGCTGCACCTCTCGGTACTGATCGAAACCATGCGTCGCGAAGGCTTCGAACTGGCCCTGGGCCGTCCGGAAGTGATCATTCGTGAAGTAGACGGCGTCAAGCAAGAGCCGTTCGAAAACGTGACCATCGACATCCCTGAAGAAGCTCAGGGCAAAGTGATGGAAGAGATGGGCCTGCGTAAGGGCGACCTGAGCAACATGGTGCCGGATGGCAAAGGCCGTGTGCGTCTGGAATACAACATCCCTGCTCGTGGTCTGATTGGTTTCCGTAACCAGTTCCTGACCCTGACCAACGGTGCTGGCATCCTGACCTCGATTTTCGATCGCTACGACACCGTCAAGTCGGGCCACATGTCCGGCCGTCAGAACGGCGTTCTGGTTTCGGTTGAAACCGGCAAGGCTCTGACCTACTCCCTGGAAACCCTGCAGGCGCGTGGCAAGCTGTTCGTTGAACACGGTCAAGAGATCTACACCGGTCAAATCGTCGGCCAGAACAGCCGCGACAACGACCTGGGTATCAACCCAACCAAAGGCAAGAAGCTCGACAACATGCGTGCTTCGGGTAAAGACGAAACCATCGCTCTGGTTCCACCAGTGAAGTTCACTCTGGAACAGGCTCTGGAATACATCCAGGAAGACGAGCTGTGCGAAGTTACTCCTAAGTCCATCCGTCTTCGCAAGAAGATCCTGGACGAAAGCGAGCGTACCCGCGCTGCCAAGAAAGCCAAGATCTAAGTATTTAGTTCAGGCTGAATGAAAACGCCCCCGGTCGCGAGACCGGGGGCGTTTTTGTTTGTCTGGAGTGTAAAAAGCAAAAAAGATCGCAGCCTGCGGCAGCTCCTACATTGGAACGCATTTCCATGTAGGAGCTGCCGCAGGCTGCGATCTTTTGGATTTTTAGAACTTCTCGATCGCCCGAAAATTCTGCTCGCGCACCACTTCCTTCGGCTTGTACGCGCAATACCCCGGCCGTGGGCCAATCTTCGGGTGGTTGCGGCAAGTGTCCGGGCGTTTGTCATAAATGGTGCACAGGCGGCTCTTACGATCCAGGTAGTAGCAATCGTTGTTGCTCATGCGCTGGAGGGTGAAGATGCCCGACTTCTGGTTGAAGCGTTCAACCAGGCCTTCCTTTTGCAAACGCTTGGCGATGTTCTTCGGCGGATCGCCCAGTTCGAACTCGTCGACCACGCCGATGCGCACCAGATCCTTGATCTTGACCTCGACCGGCAGCGTGCAGCAGCTGGAGATACAAGAGCCACACATCGGGGCCGTATATTTGGCCCACGTATCGAGACGATCGATCTCGGCGGCGGCAATCAGGTTGGGCTTCATCATCGGGAGTTACCAGGCGTGTGCATCAGGGCGCGCGATCATACCGGGACTGGTGGATTTTTGAACAACCTTTCGCCAGATTTTTTCTGCATGCAGGCATTTTGCCGAACAATTCGGCACGGCCCCTGCATTCATTAGCTCATCCGCCAGGGTAATGCCGGGCCATCTCACTGTCTCAGGAAATACTGCCGAACCAGAGCCTCCGCCGTCGGTCAGACCGTCTAGGCTCAGACAATTCCCCGCTCGCCCGAGGTCGTATCAATGACTCAAGAACCACTAGTTCGCGAAGCAGAGGTGGCCGCATTCCGCGACGCCGTTTTGACCAAACTCACCTACGCGGTGGGCAAAGACCCTGATCACGCCTTCGACCATGACTGGTTCGAAGCCATTGCGTTGGCCGCGCGTGATCACATGGTCGAGCACTGGATGGACCACACCCGGCAGATCTACCGCAAAGGTCAGAAGCGGGTGTATTACCTCTCGCTGGAATTCCTCATCGGCCGCTTGCTCTACGACAGCCTGAGCAACCTTGGCCTGCTCAATGTGGCGCGTGAAGCCCTGACCGAGCTCGGCGTCGATCTTGAGCGCATCCGCCTGCTGGAGCCCGACGCGGCGCTCGGCAACGGCGGCCTCGGCAGACTGGCGGCGTGCTTCATGGAAAGCATGTCGACCCTCGGCATTGCTGGCCACGGTTACGGTATTCGTTACGAACACGGTTTGTTCCGTCAGGCCATTGTCGATGGCTGGCAGCAGGAACAGACCGAGCATTGGCTGGATTTCGGCAACCCGTGGGAGTTCGAGCGTCCGGAAGTCGCCTACCCCATCGGCTTCGGTGGCAGTGTGGAAACCGTCACCGATGCCAGCGGCCAATCCAGGCAAGTCTGGTCACCCGCCGAGACCGTCCGCGCAATTGCCTACGACACACCGGTAGTCGGTTGGCGCGGGGCGAGCGTCAATACCTTGCGCCTGTGGCGTGCGCGGGCGATGGAAGATCTGCACCTGGAGCGTTTCAACGCTGGTGACCACCTGGGCGCTGTCGCTGAAGTGGCCCGTGCCGAAAGTATTTCCCGCGTGCTCTATCCGGCGGACAGCACGGAGGCCGGGCAGGAACTGCGCCTGCGTCAGGAATACTTCTTTGTCGCCGCCTCGTTGCAGGATTTGCTGCGTCGCCATCGCAACACGCACACCTCGGTGCTGACCCTGGGCGATCACGCCGCCATCCAGCTCAACGACACGCACCCCTCGATTGCCGTCGCCGAACTGATGCGCCAATTGGTCGACGTCTACGACGTGGCCTGGGATGCGGCTTGGCAGGTGACAGTCGATACGCTCTCGTACACCAACCACACATTGCTGCCCGAAGCGCTGGAAACCTGGCCGGTCGGCTTGATGGAACGCATGCTGCCACGGCATATGCAGATCATTTACCTGATCAACGCGCAGCACATCGATTCGCTGCGCGCCAAGGGCATTCATGACTTCGACGTACTGCGCGCGGTGTCGCTGATTGAAGAGGACAACGGTCGTCGGGTGCGCATGGGCAACCTCGCGTTTCTCGGTTCGCATAGCGTCAACGGCGTGTCCGGGTTGCACACGCAACTGATGCGCAAAACCGTATTCTCCGAGCTGCACAAGCTTTACCCGGAGCGGATCAACAACAAAACCAACGGCATCACCTTCCGCCGCTGGCTGTACCAGGCCAACTCCGAGCTGACGTCGATGCTGGTTGATGCCCTCGGCCCGGACCTGCTCGACAACCCTGAAGAACGCCTGCTGGATCTGGAGCCATTCGCCGAGAAACCCGCGTTCCGCAAAGCCTTCGCCGAACAACGCCTGCACAGCAAAAAAGCCTTGGCCTATCTGATTCATGAACGGCTGGGGATCGCGGTCAATCCGGCGGCGTTGTTCGACGTGCAGGTCAAACGGATCCACGAATACAAACGCCAGTTGCTTAATCTGCTTCACACCGTGGCGTTGTATCAGGCGATTCGCGCTGAGCCGGAAGTCAACTGGGTGCCGCGCGTGAAGATCTTCGCCGGTAAGGCGGCGGCGAGTTATCACCAGGCCAAGTTGATCATCAAGCTGACTAACGATATCGCCCGGGTGGTGAACAACGATCCGACCGTGCGTGGACTGTTGAAAGTGGTGTTTCTGCCCAACTACAACGTCAGCCTAGCGGAGAGCATTATTCCGGCGGCGGACCTTTCGGAGCAGATTTCCACCGCCGGTTTCGAGGCGTCGGGCACCAGTAACATGAAGTTCGGCCTCAACGGTGCGCTGACCATCGGCACCCTTGATGGCGCCAACGTGGAGATGTGCGAGCGTATTGGCGCCGAGCACATGTTCATCTTCGGCCTCAGCGCCCAGCAGGTTGAAGCGCGCAAACAGAACCACGAGTTCAGCGCTGCGCCGGACATCGCGGAATCCCATCGCCTCAACGACGTGTTGCAAGCGATCCGCAGCGGCGTGTTCTCGCCGGATGACACTTCGCGCTATACCGGGCTGATCGATTCGCTGGTGGATTACGACCGCTTCCTGGTCTGCGCCGACTTCGACTCCTACTGGGAGGCGCAGAAGCGTGTCGAAGCGCATTGGCATGACGCTGATAACTGGTGGCGTTCGGCGGTGTTGAATACATCGCGGATGGGCTGGTTCTCGTCCGACCGGACGATCCGCGAGTACGCCACGGATATCTGGAAGGCGCTGGAGTAACTTTCCGCAACAAAATGTAGGCAAGGCCCAACGGTTGTTGGGCCGGATCGATATACTGAGCGCCGGTCAGTGCTGGTTCAGGCACAACACAGCCACTGTGGGAGCGAGCCTGCTCGCGAAAGCGTTGTCACATTCAACAGAAATGTTGACTGACAAACCGCTTTCGCGAGCAGGCTCGCTCCCACAAGGTTTGTGCCTAGACTGATGCAATTGCCGGACTCGCCCCCTGTGGGCCGCTTAGGGATATCGACCATGCAATGGATGTTCATGTTGATCGGGCTGGTGCTCGGCTGGCTGCTCGACGAATCGCTCAGTGATGCGCTGTTGGGTGCGCTGCTGGGTCTGGCGATTGGTCAGACGATCCGCATCGCGCGCCTGGGCACGCAGATGACCGAGCAACAGCACCAACTTGAACAGGTCAGGGAGGCTTTGCAAGGCGTTGCGCAGCGTCTGTTTCTGCTGGAAGGCTCGCCTTCTCATGCGGTGACACCGCCAGGCGTTGAACCGGTCAGTGAGTCTGTCGACATCGTCGAAGACGCCCCGGCACCGGAACTGGTTTGGGAACTGCCGCCTGAACTTGAGCCAATATCCGCCGTCGCCAGCGAAGCCGGTCAACCATTGCCGGACGATGTCTGGCGTCTGGACGCCGTCACTACCGAACCCAAACAACCCGCCGAACCCCGTGGCCCGAACCTTTTCGAGCGCGGCATCAGCGCTGCACGCAATTGGTTGTTCGGTGGCAACACCGTGCTGCGTGTCGGCGTGGTGCTGTTGTTTTTCGGTCTGGCGTTTCTGCTGCGTTACGCCACCGAAGGCATGGTGGTGCCGATCGAATTGCGTTACGCCGGGGTCGCGGCCGCGGCATTGGGTCTGCTGGCGCTGGGCTGGTGGCTGCGCCAGCGTAACAACGGCTACGCATTGATGCTGCAAGGCACCGGGATCGCGGTGCTGTACCTGACGGTGTTTGCGGCGATGCGATTGCATCCGCTGCTTGATCCTTCCGCCGCGCTGGGTTTGCTGGTGGCGGTCACGGTGTTCTCGGCGATCCTCGCCATCACGCAAGATGCGTTGGGCCTGGCTGCCGCGGCTGCGCTGGGTGGTTTCGCCGCACCAATCCTGACCTCGACCGGCGCCGGCAACCATGTCGCGCTGTTCAGTTATTTCGCGCTGCTGAATGCCGGCATTCTCGCCATCGCCTGGTTCAAGGCCTGGCGCCTGCTCAACCTGATCGGTTTCGTCGGCACCTTCGGCATTGGCTTCGCCTGGGGCCTGCGCTCCTACGCGCCGGAACTGCTGTGGAGCACCGAGCCATTTTTGATTCTGTTCTTCCTGATGTACCTCGTCATCGGCCTGCTGTTTGCCCGGCGTAAATTGCTCGATATGCCTGACGCTCCTGCGGACGGTGATCGCGAGGCGCTGCTGCACTGGTCGGCGCGCAAGGGCGATTACGTTGACGGAACGATGCTGTTCGGCCCGCCAATCGTGGGCTTCGGGTTGCAGTTTGCGCTGGTCCAGCATCTTGAGTTCGCCGCCGCATTCAGTGCCCTGGCGCTGGGCATGATTTACATGGGCCTGGCCAAGGTGTTGATGGGCGGGCGCGCGGTACTGCTGGGCGAAACCTGTCTGGCACTTGGGGTGATTTTCGCCAGTCTGGCGATTCCGCTGGGCCTTGATGCACGCTGGACGTCGGCGGCATGGGCGGTGGAGGGCGCAGGGATTTTCTGGCTGGGCTTGCGTCAGCATCGACCGTTCGCCCGGGCCTTTGCGTTGTTGCTGCAGTTCGGTTCTGCGCTGGCGTTTCTCAGCCAACTGAATATCGGCGAAAGGAGCCTGCTCGATGGTGCTCCACTGGGCGCGCTGATGCTCGGCGCGGCGCTGTTGTTCAGCTTCTATCAACTGCGCAAAGCCACGCCGGAGCAGGCTTCGCCCTGGGAACGCCAAGGGTTGCCGGTATTGGCGTGCCTGGGCCTGACGTTCCTTTATCTGCTGGCGCCGTTGTTTTTCTTCATTCAGGGCACGGCGATCAGTTGGGCGTTGGCCGGTCTGGCGACCTTATTTGTAGGCCTGCGGCTGCAATCGCGCACGTTCCTGTTCACCGCGTTCGGAGTGCAATTGCTCGGCGGTGCGTTGTTCCTGCTGCGGCTGCAGGGCGCTGGCGAAGATTCGGCGGCGGTATTGAGTGCCGGTTGGAGCGGTCTGCTCAGCGCATCCTTGATTGGCCTGGCGCTGATCGCCGGCATGCTTTTGGCCGCTCGCGACGAAATGGTGCGCGGCGACGTACGCCTGTTGCGCGGTTTGTCGGTGGTGCTGCTGGCCGGCCTGGCGCTGATCAATCTGGCGGTGTTGTTTGTCCTGCCGTGGCAAACGGCGAGTGCGGTGTGGGCCGCCAGCGGTTTGCTGATTATCTGGCTGAGCCTGTACCTCCAACAGCGTGTGAGTTTTGTCTTCGGACTGCTGTTACAGGTGATCGGTGGCGCGGCGTTCTTGCTCGCAGGCCCCGAGTTGCTCGGGCCGTTGTCTGCCGAAGGTCTGAAGCCGTTGGCCCATGGCGGGTTCTGGACGCCGCTGGTGCTGGGGCTGGCGGCGATGATCGGTGCCTGGCGCCTGCAACGGGGCAATCACGCTTCAGCATTTGATGCGCTGAGTTTGCAGCGTCTGTCCCAAGTCTTGCTGGTATGGGGTACTGGTTGGTGGGCGTTGGCGTGGGTCAGTGAGGTGCTGCGTTTTGCACCGGTGACACTGCAAGGTACGTTGCTGCTGTTGGTGGCGGCGTTGAGTGTTCTGTTGTGGACGCTGCTGTCGCTGCGCTTGAAGTGGCCGGCGCTGGGCTTGCTTTGCACGCTGCTGATCCCCGCGTCAGGCTTGGTGTTGCTGGCGGCTTGGCACTCGCGTTATCACCCGGCGGCAGACTTCGGCTGGCTGACGTGGACATTGGTGTTCGCTGTGCACTTCTTCAGCTTGCGCCGTTTGGCGTCAATGTTGCCGGCACGGGCCTTGAGTGCCGCCCATGTGCTCGGTTGCTGGCTGCTGATCGGCGTGCTCGCGCTGGAGTTGCGCTACGGCTTGCTCCTGTTGTCCGAGCAATACAACGCCTGGCGCTGGTTGGGTTGGGCGCTTCTGCCGAGTCTGTATCTGTTGCTGGCGGCAGCACCGCGCAACTGGCCTTGGCCGGTGGCGGCGTTCGCACGCGAATATCGTCTGTATGCCGCCGCGCCTTTGGCAGTGTTGATGCTTGCGTGGTTCTGGCTGGCCAACGGGGTCAGCGATGGCAACGCTGAGCCGTTGCCGTACGTGCCGCTGCTCAATCCGCTGGAGCTGGGTTTGCTGTTCGCCTTGTTCGGCGTTTACGTCTGGTCACGCAGCGCAGTTTCGCAGCTGTCGATCCGTCAGGACTACGCCGATTACGCCACGCAACTGGTCGCCGGGGTTTCACTGTTCGCTTTCTGCACCGCGTTGGTGACCCGCGCCGCGCACCACTGGGCCGGCATTCCATTCGAACTCGATCAACTGCTCGCCTCTATGCTGGTGCAGGCCGGGTTGTCCATCGTCTGGACGCTGATGGCGCTGGGACTGATGATCGGCGGACACTTGCGTCATCGTCGCGAAGTCTGGCTGATCGGTGCGGCGCTGATTGCGCTGGTGGTGGCCAAACTGATTTTTGTCGAACTGAGCAACCGTGGCGGCCTCGCCCGGATCGTCTCGTTTATCGGCGTTGGCGTATTGCTGTTGGTGGTGGGCTACTTCGCGCCGCTGCCACCCAAACGCGTCGAAGCTGACCCGGCGGCGCAAAAGCCAGCCCCGGAAACCGAAGGAGTTGCATCTTGAGTCGCATGCTGAATCTGGGGTGGTTGGCGTTGGGCGTGGTGATGGTTGCCGGCGCTCAGGAAAAACCGGCGGACTTCGCCACGCAGGTGCCGCTGTCGGTGACGGGCGATGGGCTGTGGTATCGCCTGGAATTGCCGCTGAGCGCGCAATTGCAGGCGCGCCAGACCGATCTCAGTGACTTGCGTGTGTTCAACGCTGCCGGCGAACCACAGGCCTACGCCTTGGCCCGCGGATCGGCGCAAACCCGCGACGACGGCCAGTTGCACGAGGTGAAGTGGTTCCCGCTGTACAACGCCGCCGACGCCACGGAACGCGCCCCCAACGTGCGGGTGCAATCCACCACCAACGGCACGCTGGTTGAGGTGCAGCCATCCAGTCAGTTGGAGGCGGGTGAAGAAGTGCTGCGCGGCTGGTTGCTTGATGCCAGTGCGATCAAGGCACCGTTGCAGCAGTTGATCCTCGACTGGACCAGCGAGCGCGATGGCTTCCAGCGTTTCAGCATCGAGGCCAGCGACGACTTGCAGCGTTGGCAGCCGTGGGGCGAGGGGCAGGTGGCGCGGCTGACCTTTTCCGATGAGCGGATCGAGCAGCATGAGGTGACTCTGCCGGGGCAATCGGCGCGTTATCTGCGACTGCTCTGGGAGTCGCCGAATTCGGCACCGATCCTGACCTCGGCCCAGCTGAAAAGCAGCGACCCGCGTAACGTGCCGCTACCGTTGGTCTGGTCGCAAGCGTTGGCGGGCAGTAGCAGCAAACCCGGCGAATACACCTGGCAATTGCCAATGGGGCTGAATGTCGAGCGGGTCCAGGTCGAGCTGAAGCAATCGAACAGTCTGGCGCCGGTAACCTTGGCGGGCCGACGCGAGAGCAGCCTGCCGTGGCAGACGTTGAGCAGCGGTCTGCTCTATCGCCTGACGCAGAATACTCAGGACGTGGTGCAGAACGAATTGCAGCTGTACGGGCAAACCGTGCAGCAGTTGAAGCTGACTGTGGATGAGCGCGGCGGCGGTTTGGGTGAACAGGTGCCGAGCCTGAAATACGCAGTACGGGCGACGCAGGTGATCTTCCTTGCACGTGGGGAGGGCCCGTACAGTCTGGCGTTGGGGAATCCGAATGTGAAAACGGCGAATCTGCCGTTGACGACACTGATACCGGATTTTAAACCGGAGAAACTGGCGACGTTGGGCAAGGCGACGGTTCAGGGGGATGTGGTGGCTACTCAGACGTCGACCGCGACCACAGCAGCCGCGGCTGGGACCAATTGGAAGAAGATCGGGCTGTGGGCGGTGTTGTTGCTGAGTGTCGTGTTTCTTGGGGCGATGGCGTTCAGTCTGTTGCGCAAGCCGCCGACCAATTCCTGAGAATGGCTGGCGCCGCGCGCCATTCGCGAGCAGGCTCGCTCCCACAGTTGATCTTCGGTGGTACGAAATTTGTGTCCACTCTAGATCCCCTGTGGGAGCGAGCCTGCTCGCGAAAGCTTGCGATAAGTCGACAAAAATGCTCAACCGGCCGCCATACGAGCACCACCACCCATCCCATTTCCAACTACGCTAAACCCGCTACCTGAACTCTCTGTACCCATTCACGTCTGATACAGGCAATTGCGCCCCGACGCACGTTACCGGGCGTCTTCGCTCGCTACGTTTTCAGACTCCCTGTAAACTGCGCGGGTTTTTAGCCCCCCATTCCACCGGAGCCGTCCATGTCCCGCGTTACCCTGAGTCGCTATTTGATTGAGCAGACCCGTAGCAACAACACTCCTGCCGATCTGCGTTTCCTGATCGAAGTGGTGGCGCGCGCCTGTAAAGAAATCAGCCACGCCGTGTCCAAAGGCGCCCTGGGTGGTGTTCTGGGCAGCATGGGCACTGAAAACGTGCAAGGCGAAGTGCAGAAGAAACTCGACGTGATCTCCAACGAGATCCTGCTCGAAGCCAACGAATGGGGCGGTCACCTGGCCGGCATGGCGTCCGAGGAAATGGACAATGCCTACCAGATCCCGGGCAAATACCCGAAAGGCGCGTACCTGTTGGTATTCGACCCGTTGGACGGTTCGTCGAACATCGACATCAACGCGCCGGTCGGCACGATCTTCTCGGTGCTGCGTTGCCCGAACGAATACCTGACCCAGAACGAGCCGCTGAACGAAAAGGCTTTCCTGCAGCCAGGCACTCAGCAGGTTGCTGCCGGTTACGCGATCTATGGCCCGCAGACCATGCTCGTGCTGACCTTGGGCCACGGCGTCAAGGGCTTCACCTTGGACCGCGAAATGGGCAGCTTCGTGCTGACCCACGAAGACATCACCATTCCTGAATCGACCCAGGAATTCGCCATCAACATGTCCAACCAGCGTCACTGGGAAGCTCCGGTACAACGTTATGTTGGCGAGTTGCTGGCCGGCGAAGAAGGTCCGCTGAAAAAGAACTACAACATGCGTTGGGTCGCGGCGATGGTTGCCGACGTGCACCGCATCCTGACCCGTGGCGGTCTGTTCATGTACCCACGCGACAGCCGCGAGCCATCCAAGCCTGGCAAACTGCGTCTGATGTACGAAGCCAACCCGATGTCGTTCCTCGTGGAACAGGCGGGCGGCGCGTCCACCGACGGTCACCAGCGCATCCTCGACATTCAGCCGGACGGGCTGCACCAGCGTGTAGCGGTGTTCCTGGGCTCGAAAGAAGAAGTCGCGCGCGCTACGGCTTACCACAAGGAATAAACCATGAACGCGCCCTGGCAGCCGTTGCTCGATTGGTGGTTCGGAAATGCCGAATCACCGAATGAGATATCGGCTGACAAGGGCAAGTTGTGGTTCGGTAAGCGTGACAGTCAAGACCTCGAAGCGCAGACGCGTTTCGGGGGCTTTGTCGATCAGGCCCTGGCTGGCGAATTGACCGAGTGGACGCAACGTCCCGAAGGTTGGCTGGCGGTGGTGCTGCTGCTCGATCAACTGCCGCGAATGATCTTTCGCGACTCTCCCAAAGCGTTCTCCGGTGATTTGCGTGCGCAGAAGCTCGTCGCGCAAGGCATTGCTGCGGATTTTGATCGGCAGTTAAAGCCCATTCAGCGAGTGTTCATTTATCTGGTGTTCGAACACTGCGAAAACCTCGCGGTGCAGAATGAAGCGGTTTCCCGATTCATGGAGCTTGTGGCTGAACAGCCGGAAGCGGAGCGGGCAGTGTTTGCCGACAATCTTGATTATGCCGAGCGGCATCAGAAGGTGATTGCGCGGTTTGGAAGGTTTCCGCATCGCAATGCGGTGTTGGGGCGGGAGTCTACGGCTGAGGAGTTGGCGTTTCTTTCCGAACCCGGGTCCAGATTCTAAATCTTCAGTGCGGCTGATGCCGCTTTCGCGGGCAGGCCCGCTCCCACAGTGTTTTGGGGTGGAGCACACATTGTGTGAACACCGAAGATCCCTGTGGGAGCGGGCTTGCCCGCGAAAGGGTCAGTTGCAGTAATTTAGATCCTGAAGCTACCCACCAACTGCTTCAACCGCGCCGCCTGCTGCTCCAGATCCGAGCAAGCCCGCAACGTCGCCTGCAAGTTCTCCACACCTTCCTGATTCAGCGTGTTGATCTCGTTGATATCAACGTTGATCGACTCAACCACAGCAGTCTGCTCTTCAGTCGCGGTGGCTACCGACTGGTTCATCCCGTCGATCTCGCCGATGCGTTGGGTCACGCTGCCCAGGCGTTCGCCGGCCTGGTTGGCGATGCCGACGCTGCTTTCGCTCTCGCGCTGGCTCTCGGTCATTATGCTGACCGCCTGACGTGCGCCGACTTGCAGCTCTTCGATCATCTTCTGCACTTGCTGCGCGGAATCCTGCGTGCGGTGCGCGAGGTTGCGCACTTCGTCAGCGACCACGGCGAAACCACGACCGGCTTCACCGGCACGCGCCGCTTCGATCGCGGCGTTCAGTGCCAGCAGGTTGGTTTGCTGGGAGATGCTGGTGATCACTTCCAGAATCTGGCCGATGTTGACGGTGTTGCTGTTCAGGGTTTCGATGTTGCCGCACGAATCGCTGATCTTCGCCGAGAGCTGCTGCATCGCGTGGATGGTTCTATCCACAACCTGCTGACCGTCGACCGCCAGGCTGCGCGCTTCGCTGGAATGCTGCGAGGCGAGGGCGGCGTTCTGGGCGATTTCCTGGGCGGCGGCGCCGAGTTGGTTGATCGCTGCGGCCACACTGTTGGTGCGAGTCGCCTGTTGATCGGAGTTGTACATCGACGAGTTCGAGGCTGCGACCACGCGCAGGGCGACTTCGTTTACCTGGCCGGTTGCCGAGGACACTTCGCGGATCGAGGTGTGGATACGCTCCACGAAACGGTTGAACGATGTGCCCAGCGCGCCGAATTCGTCGTTGCCGTGGATGACCAGACGTTTGGTCAGGTCGCCTTCACCTTCGGCGATGTCGTGCATGGCGCGGCCCATGGTCAGCAGCGGTTGCATCAGCACGCGGATCAGCATGCTGAGCAGGAAGATGATGATCACCACGGCAATGACCATGGCGATCAGCGCCGAGGTGCGGAATTCGCTGAGCATCGAGAATGCGGTGTCTTTGTCCAGAACCAGCGCCACGTACCAGTCGGCCGACGGTACGCCGTTGACGCGGGTGAAGGAGATCAGCTGGGTCTTGCCGTTGAATTCGACTTCTTTCAGACCCGGGCTGACTTTCGGTGCGCCGTTGGGGTAAGCCTCGGCCAGGGTCTTGAGCACCAGTTTGCTGTCCGGATGAATCAGGATTTTGCCATCGGCACTGACGATGAACGCGTGGCCGTGGCCGCCGAAGTTCAGCGAGTTGATGATCGCGCTGACGCTGGTCAGGTCGATATCGGCACCGGCCACGCCGAGCATCTGGCCCTGGCGCTGCACCGGGGTGGCAACGGTGATCACCAGTTTGCCCGACGAGGCGGCAATGTACGGTTCGGTGACGATGGTCTGCTGCGCGCTGTTGGCCGCTTTGTACCAGCCGCGGGCGCGCGGATCGTAATCCGGCGCGCGGTTGCCGGCGGGCACTGAGAACATCACGCCGTCAGTACCGCCGAAGTAGCTGAGCTGGAAATTGCCGGTGTAGGCGGGCAGGTCGATGATGCGTTTCAGGCTGGCGGGGGCGTTGCCGTCAACCGCGACCTGCTGGGACAGCGATTGCAGCAGTTGAATGCGGCTTTCCAGCCAGGTCTGGATGTTGCTGGTGGTCAGGCTGCCGAGTTCCTGCATGGTCGACTCGGTGCTGCTGCTCAGCGCTTCGCGTTGTCGATAGTCGTTGAAGAAAATGAAACAGGCGAACGCAACGGCCACCACGAGGGCGGCAGCCAACAAGATTTTGTGGCTGAATTTCATGTTTCTGGTCATCGAATGAACTACCGCGAAGGGGCTGGTCAAGAAAGGGCGGCAATTTGCCACACTATCGGGCTTTGCGCTGCCATTTATTTCGACCGCCATGCGCCAAAGATTAGGCGGCTTTGCTTAAATGCGACGAAATGCTCAATAGCCCTGGAAAGTGACTGATTTAAAGGTAAAAGTCAGACGGGCGGGCTAATAAATAGCCTTTTGTGTACGGAACCAGATGACGGTTTTCTCTTCTAAGCTTCTGGTTGGCACCCTGCCATCCCCCCCTCGTTCCAGGAGTTACACAATGTCGCTGCGATCTATCGCCCTTCTGTCGTTTTGCGTGCTGTTGGCCGCATGCAGCAAGGTCAATCAGGAAAACTACGCGAAGCTCTCGGCTGGCATGGCCAAGGCTGAAGTGGAGACCCTGCTCGGCAAACCGACTGACTGCTCGGGCGCGCTCGGCATGTCCAGTTGCACCTGGGGCGACAAGAACAGCTTTATCAGCGTGCAGTACGCCGGTGACAAAGTGCTGATGTTTTCCGGCCAAGGCCTGAAGTAAACCGGGGCTTCGCGCCCACGGAGAAGAAAAATGAAGCGGTTATTATTTGTCCTTTTTGCCGGCCTGGTACTGGCCGGCTGCGCCACTTCCGGCGTGGATTCGTTGGCGCCGAAAACCGTCGACAGCGTCAACCTCAAGCGTTATCAGGGGACCTGGTACGAGCTGGCGCGCTTGCCGATGTACTTCCAGCGCAATTGCGCGCAATCCGAAGCTCGCTACACCCTCAAGCCTGACGGTAACGTTGCGGTGCTCAATCGCTGCCTGACCCCGGACTGGCAGTGGGAAGAGGCCAAGGGCACGGCTTATCCACAGGTGCCGGGCAAGACCGACAAGTTGTGGGTCGAATTCGACAACTGGTTCTCGCGCCTGATTCCGGGTGTGGCGAAGGGCGAATACTGGGTGCTGTACGTCAGCGACGACTACAAGACCGCTATCGTCGGCGACCCGAGTCGCAAGTACCTGTGGCTGCTGTCGCGCACGCCAACCGTCAACGGTGTGGTGCGCGAAGAACTGTTGAGCAAGGCCCGCCAGCAGGGTTACGACACGACGCGGTTGATCTGGCGAGCGTCGGATCGGCAGATGGCCAAGACCTCAAACTAAACACCACCACAAATCAAATGTGGGAGCGAGCCTGCTCGCGAAGAGGGCGTGTCAGTTAACGAAAATGTTGCTGATACACCGCTTTCGCGAGCAGGCTCGCTCCCACATTTTTGTTTTGTGTCAGCCGAGGAGGTCGCGCAGGACCTGGGTGAAGGCACGCGCACTGTCCTCTTCGCCGGCATGCCGGCCATCACGCACAACCCACTGACCATTGACCAGCACATCACGCACCTGACGATCACCGCCAGCAAACAACCAGCGATTCAAAATCCCGTCCCCACTCGCCGTCGCCAGATACGGATCGTTGCCATCGAGCACAATCCAGTCAGCGCGCTTGCCGACTTCCAGCGCACCAATCGGCTGTCCCAATGCCTGAGCGCCGCCATCCAGTGCCGCGTCGTACAACGTGCGTCCGACCATCGGCTGATCCGCGCCATACAAACGGTTACGCCGCTGATCACGCAAACGCTGGCCGTATTCCAGCCAACGCAATTCCTCGACCACGCTCAGCGACACATGGCTGTCAGAGCCGATACCCATGCGCCCGCCCTGAGCCATGAAATCCACCGCCGGGAAAATCCCGTCGCCCAGGTTGGCTTCGGTGGTCAGGCACAGGCCGGCAATGGCGCGACTCTTGGCCATCAGCGTGACTTCTTCCGGGTTGGCGTGAGTGGCGTGGACCAGGCACCAGCGCTGATCGACTTCAGTGTTTTCATACAGCCATTGCAGCGGGCGGCGACCGCTCCAGCTCAGGCAGTCGTCGACTTCTTTCTGTTGTTCGGCGATGTGAATGTGCACCGGGCATTGCTTGTCACTGGCCGCCAGGACTTCGCTGATCTGCTGCGGGGTCACCGCGCGCAACGAGTGGAAACACAGACCCAGTGATTGCGCCTTTTGCTGCGCCAACAAGGGCTGCAAACGCGATTGCAGATTCAGGTAGTTTTCGGTGCTGTTGATAAATCGGCGCTGGCCGTCGTTTGGTGTCTGGCCGCCGAAACCGGCGTGGCTGTAGAGCACCGGTAGCAGGGTCAAACCGATGCCGCTTTCGCTGGCAGCCTGACTGATGCGCAGCGCCAGTTCCGCCGGATCGGCATAAGGCTGACCATTGCTGTCATGGTGAACATAGTGAAACTCAGCGACCGAGGTGTAACCGGCCTTGAGCATTTCGATGTACAGCTGACGGGCGATCACGCCGAGTTGATCCGGGCTGATTTTTCCGACGAGGCGATACATCAGGTCGCGCCAGGTCCAGAAACTGTCATTGGGATTCCCGGCGACTTCGGCCAGTCCGGCCATCGCTCGCTGAAAAGCGTGGGAGTGCAGGTTGGGCATTCCCGGCAGCAACGGTCCGCTCAACCGTTCGGCGCCATCTGCGGTGGAATCGGCCAGGATTTGGGTCAGCAGGCCATCGGCGCTGACCTCAAGACGTACATTATTGGCCCATCCGTTAGGCAGCAGCGCGCGTTCGGCAAAGAAGGCGGACATGGTTCAGCACCCCATCGTGTGTTATTTGTATATACATATACAGACGTTTGCCTGCCCGGTAAACTCCGGCAAGCTAGCAACCTCTACCGACGAACAAGGATCCACCGTGCCGACTCCGCCTCCAGTTTCCCCGTTGGCCGCGAACATGGGCGATAGTCCGGCGCCCTTGTACGCTCGCGTCAAACAGATGATCACCCAGCAGATCGACAGCGGTAACTGGCCGCCGCACTACCGCGTGCCGTCCGAGAGCGAACTGGTCAATCAGCTCGGTTTCAGCCGCATGACCATCAATCGCGCGCTGCGCGAGATGACCGCCGACGGCCTGCTGGTGCGTATGCAAGGCGTCGGCACCTTCGTCGCCGAGCCGAAGAGCCAGTCCGCGCTGTTTGAAGTGCATAACATCGCCGATGAAATCGCCTCCCGCGGTCATCGCCACACCTGCCAGGTCATCACCCTCGAAGAAGAGGCTGCCGGTTCCGAGCGCGCACTGGCGCTGGACATGCGCGAAGGGCAAAAGGTATTTCACTCGCTGATCGTGCATTACGAAAACGATATTCCGGTGCAAATCGAAGACCGTTTCGTCAACGCGCTGGTCGCCCCGGAATATCTCAAGCAGGACTTCACGCTGCAAACGCCATACGCCTATCTGAACCAGGTTGCGCCGCTGACTGAGGGAGAGCATGTGGTCGAAGCAATCCTGGCCGAAGCGTCCGAGTGCAAGTTGCTGCAGATCGAAAAAGGCGAGCCATGCCTGCTGATCCGCCGCCGCACGTGGTCGGGCCGTCAGCCGGTGACCGCTGCGCGCCTGATTCACCCCGGTTCCCGTCATCGTCTGGAAGGTCGGTTCCATAAATAGAGAGCATAAATGAGTTCACTGAAAGTCCTGCGCGCCGAAGGCTATCCGCGCATGCCGTGGAAAAACGGCGGCGGTAGCACTGAAGAAATCACCCGTGACGCTGGCGCTGGCCTCGACGGTTTCGGCTGGCGTCTTTCGATTGCCGACATCGCCGAGTCCGGCGGTTTTTCGAGCTTTGCCGGTTACCAGCGGGTGATTACCGTGTTGCAGGGTGACGGCATGACCCTGTGCGTCGACGGCGACGATACTCGGCCACTGCTACCGCTCGATCCCTTTGCATTCAGCGGTGAGAGCCAGGTTTCCTGCACCTTGCTCGGTGGGGCGATTCGCGACTTCAACCTGATTTATGCGCCGCAGCGTTACAGCGCGCGGTTGCAGTGGCTGGATGGCGAGCAACGGTTTTTCAGTTCGGCGGGGACGGTGCTGGTGTTCAGTGTCAGTGAGTTGCTTGAAGTTTTGGTCGGTGAGAAGAGTGCACAACTTGGCCGACACGACTGCCTGCAACTGGACGGTAACACCGGGCTGGTTGAGATATCCGTCAATGCCGGTTGCTGCGTGATCGAACTCACTACACGCTGATTCGCAAACAATCTAAAGATCGCAGCCTTCGGCAGCTCCTACAGTGGGATTGATATACACCCTGTAGGAGCTGCCGAAGGCTGCGATCTTTTGCTTTTGGGGTGCTCCCAACCACGCACCAACTTGTTACCGAACGCCCCAGCGTGGCGCAAAACCATGCTCTCGTAACCATCCACCAGCTCCCCAAACCAGCCCCGCGAAAAATTTCATGATCGCCAGAACCCTTGATTCAGGCGACCTCCAGCCGTGTCCGCGATTTTTCTTGAACACCCCGTCACCAAGTTGGCCGCTTGATTGCATATGCTTGTATGTACAAGTAAAGACGTATGCGTATGAGTCCGCAGCGTCCACTGATTCGCTTGTCGCGCATTGATGCGCGCAGGCTGCTTGCCCACTGCCAGGGTTGGTTTGAATTGATCGCTGAGGAGTCTTTTTCGTGACTGATAACAACCGTACTGCTACTGCATTTACAAAGCACCGTGACGTCGAAATCCGTGCCGCCCGCGGCAACAAGCTGACCGCCAAGAGCTGGCTGACCGAAGCGCCGCTGCGCATGCTGATGAACAACCTCGACCCGGAAGTCGCCGAGAACCCGAAAGAGCTGGTGGTTTATGGCGGTATCGGTCGCGCCGCGCGTAACTGGGAGTGCTACGACAAGATCGTCGAAAGCCTGACCAACCTGAATGACGACGAGACCCTGCTGGTGCAATCCGGCAAGCCGGTCGGCGTGTTCAAGACCCACAGCAACGCCCCGCGCGTCCTGATCGCCAACTCCAACCTCGTACCGCACTGGGCGAGCTGGGAGCACTTCAACGAACTCGACGCCAAAGGCCTGGCTATGTACGGCCAGATGACTGCCGGCAGCTGGATCTACATCGGCAGCCAAGGCATCGTTCAAGGCACCTACGAAACCTTCGTTGAGGCCGGTCGTCAGCACTACAACGACAACCTCTCCGGCAAGTGGGTCCTGACCGCAGGTCTGGGCGGCATGGGTGGCGCTCAGCCTCTGGCGGCAACCCTGGCCGGCGCCTGCTCGCTGAACATCGAATGCCAGCAGGTCAGCATCGATTTCCGCCTGAAAAGCCGCTACGTCGACGAGCAAGCTACTGACCTCGATGACGCGCTGGCGCGCATCGCCAAATACACCAAAGAAGGCAAAGCGATCTCCATCGCCCTGCTGGGCAACGCGGCGGAAATCCTGCCGGAACTGGTCAAGCGCGGCGTGCGCCCGGACATGGTCACCGACCAGACCAGCGCCCACGATCCACTCAACGGCTACCTGCCGGCCGGCTGGACCTGGGACGAATACCGCGCCCGTGCCAAGACCGAACCGGCCGCTGTGATCAAAGCCGCCAAGCAGTCGATGGCTGTGCACGTCAAAGCGATGCTGGAATTCCAGAAACAAGGCATTCCGACCTTCGACTACGGCAACAACATCCGTCAGATGGCGCAGGAAGAAGGCGTCGAGAACGCATTCGACTTCCCGGGTTTCGTGCCGGCTTACATCCGTCCGCTGTTCTGTCGTGGCATCGGCCCGTTCCGCTGGGCGGCGCTGTCGGGTGATCCGCAAGACATCTACAAAACCGACGCCAAGGTCAAAGAGCTGATCCCGGACGACGCCCACCTGCACAACTGGCTGGACATGGCCCGCGAGCGCATCAGCTTCCAGGGTCTGCCGGCACGTATCTGCTGGGTTGGCCTGGGTCTGCGCGCCAAGCTTGGTCTGGCCTTCAACGAAATGGTTCGCAGCGGTGAGCTGTCCGCGCCAATCGTGATCGGTCGCGACCACCTCGACTCCGGTTCGGTCGCCAGCCCGAACCGCGAAACCGAATCGATGCAGGACGGTTCCGACGCTGTGTCCGATTGGCCACTGCTCAACGCTCTGCTCAACACCGCGAGCGGCGCGACCTGGGTCTCCCTGCACCACGGTGGCGGCGTCGGCATGGGTTTCTCGCAGCACTCGGGCATGGTGATTGTCTGCGACGGCACCGACGAAGCGGCCGAGCGAATCGCCCGCGTGCTGCATAACGACCCGGCGACCGGTGTCATGCGTCACGCCGACGCCGGTTACCAGATCGCCATCGATTGCGCGAAGGAGCAGGGCCTGAACCTGCCGATGATTACCGGTAAATAAACGCAAAACCCTGTAGGAGCTGCCGCAGGCTGCGATCTTTTGAGGTTGGTTTTTCAAGATCAAAAGATCGCAGCCTGCGGCAGCTCCTACAGGGAATCTAACAATCCACAGAGGTTGAATCATGGCTGTTGACACCGATCGTGCAGGCAACAAACCGTTGATCGAAAGGCGTTCGATCGACTACATCCCGGAAGTGGAAAGACACGGTCGTCTGTTCAGCCAGTTCACCCTGTGGATGGGTGCCAATCTGCAGATCACCGCGATTGTTACCGGGGCCCTGGCCGTGGTGCTGGGCGGTGATGTGTTCTGGTCGTTGATCGGTCTGCTGATCGGACAACTGCTCGGCGGTGGCGTCATGGCGCTGCATGCTGCGCAAGGACCCAAACTGGGCTTGCCGCAAATGATCTCCAGCCGCGTGCAGTTCGGTGTGTATGGCGCGGCCATCCCGATCGTGCTGGTGTGTTTGATGTACCTGGGTTTTACCGCCACCGGAACCGTGCTTTCCGGTCAGGCGCTGGGCCAGTTGTTTGGTGTCAGCGACAGCGCCGGCATCCTGATTTTCGCCAGTGTCATCGTCTTGGTCACGGTGCTCGGTTATCGAGTGATCCACTGGATTGGTCGTATCGCCAGCGTCATCGGCGTGATCGCTTTTGTTTTCCTGTTCTGGCGTCTGATGAATCAGACCGACGTCGGCGCACTCCTGCAAATCCGCCACTTCAGCTGGAGCAGTTTCCTGCTGGCGGTGTCGCTCGCCGCTTCCTGGCAGATCGCTTTCGGCCCATACGTGGCTGACTATTCGCGCTACCTGCCGAGCAGCACTTCCTCGGTGAAAACCTTTTTCGCCGCGGGTGCCGGGTCGGTGATTGGCGCCCAAGTGGCGATGATCCTCGGCGTATTCGCTGCGGCTTCGGCGAACGGCCAATTCGCCGGTCATGAAGTGGCTTACATCGTAGATCTGGGCGGTACCGGTGCCACCGCTGCGCTGCTGTACTTCAGCATCGCCTTCGGCAAAGTGACCATTTCCACGCTGAACTCCTACGGCAGCTTCATGTGCATCGCGACCATCATCAGCGGTTTCCGTGGCCACCTGAAGGTGTCCCGCCTGCAGCGTCTTGTGTTCGTGCTGTTCATCGTCGGTGCGGCAACCCTGATCGCATTGCTCGGTCAGCATTCGTTTCTCGGGGCGTTCAAGTCTTTCATCCTGTTCCTGCTCGCCTTCTTCACGCCATGGAGCGCGATCAACCTGGTGGACTACTACTGCATCACCCGTGAGCGCTATGACGTGCCGGCGCTGGCCGATCCGAATGGTCGCTATGGCCGCTGGAACATTCTCGGTATCAGCGTTTATGTGTTCGGCGTGCTGGTGCAGCTGCCGTTTATTTCCACCAAGTTCTACACAGGTCCCTTGGTGGCGGCGCTGGGTGATGTGGATATCTCCTGGATCATCGGGCTGGTGGTGCCCGCCGCCGTGTATTACGTATGTGCGAAAAAATGGCACAGCGCCGTACCTGATCATCTGATTCTGCCGACCGAGCGGGACAGCGATGCACAACCTGAAAAAAGCGGGGCCAGCCGTGTTGCGGCGCAGGCCTGATTGGACGTGGACAGGGCTGGATGCCTCTTGACTGCCGTAAGCCCAATTCATGATTAGGAGCGTCACGACAATGAAATCGAACAAGACCCTGCTGACCACTGTGCTTTCCATGGGCCTGCTCGCCAGTGCCGGTGCCACCCAGGCGGCCGGTTGGTGCGAGTCAGGCAAACCGGTGAAGTTCGCCGGCCTGAACTGGGAAAGCGGCATGCTGCTGACCGACGTCATGCAAGTGGTGCTGGAGAAAGGCTACGACTGCAAGACCGACAGCCTGCCGGGCAACTCCATCACCATGGAAAACGCCCTGAGCAGCAACGATATCCAAGTGTTCGCCGAAGAGTGGGTCGGCCGCAGCGAAGTCTGGAACAAGGCCGAGAAGGCCGGCAAGGTCGTCGGTGTCGGCGCACCTGTCGTGGGCGCTATCGAAGGCTGGTACGTGCCGCGTTATGTGATCGAAGGCGACGCCAAGCGCAAGCTTGAACCGAAAGCACCAGACCTGAAAAACATCGCTGACCTGGCCAAGTATTCCGCCGTGTTCAAAGACGCTGAAGAGCCGGCCAAGGGCCGCTTCTACAACTGCCCGGCCGGCTGGACCTGCGAGCTGGACAACAGCGAAATGCTGAAAAGCTACGGCCTGGAAAACAGCTACACCAACTTCCGCCCAGGCACTGGCCCGGCGCTGGATGCGGCGGTGCTGTCGAGCTACAAACGTGGCGAGCCGATTCTCTTCTACTACTGGTCGCCAACCCCGCTGATGGGCCAGGTCGATCTGGTCAAACTGGAAGAAAAACCGGGCGTCGACAAGGCCGTGACGATCAAGGTCGGCCTGTCCAAGACCTTCCACGAGCAGGCTCCAGAGCTGGTGGCCGTGCTGGAAAAGGTCAACCTGCCGATCGATCTGCTGAACCAGAATCTGGGACGCATGGCGAAGGAACGTATCGAGTCGCCAAAACTGGCGAAAATCTTCCTCAAGGAACATCCTGAAGTCTGGCACGCGTGGGTCAGTGAAGACGCCGCCAAGAAAATCGACGCGGCGCTGTAGGTCGATACCTCCCGGCCAACCGTGAGGCTGGCCGGGAGATATGCCGTCATCGCTTGATTGAGATTTCTGATTGAGAGCCGCTTATGTTTCCCGAAAGCTTTACCTTTTCCATCGCCGACTGGGTCAACGGTTGGGTCGATTCGCTGGTCACCAACTACGGTGATGTGTTCCGCCAGATCTCGGACACCCTGCTGTGGGCCATCGTCAATCTCGAAGGCCTGCTGCGTGCAGCGCCTTGGTGGCTGATGCTGGCGATCGTCGGTGTCGTCGCCTGGCATGCAACGCGCAAAGTCGTGACCACGGCAGTGATCGTCGGTCTGTTGTTTCTCGTAGGCGCTGTCGGCCTGTGGGACAAACTCATGCAGACGCTGGCGCTGATGATGGTGGCGACGATCATTTCGGTGCTGATCGGCATTCCGCTGGGGATTCTCTCGGCGCGCAGCAATCGCCTGCGTTCGGTACTGATGCCGCTGCTCGACATCATGCAGACCATGCCGAGTTTCGTGTACCTGATCCCGGTGCTGATGCTGTTCGGTCTGGGCAAGGTCCCGGCGATTTTCGCCACCGTGATCTACGCCGCGCCACCGCTGATTCGCCTGACCGATCTGGGCATTCGCCAGGTCGACGGCGAAGTCATGGAAGCGATCAATGCGTTCGGCGCCAACCGCTGGCAGCAACTGTTCGGCGTGCAGCTGCCGCTGGCCCTGCCGAGCATCATGGCCGGGATCAACCAGACCACCATGATGGCCCTGTCGATGGTGGTGATCGCCTCGATGATCGGCGCCCGTGGCCTGGGTGAAGACGTGCTGGTGGGGATTCAGACCCTCAACGTCGGACGCGGGCTTGAGGCCGGTCTGGCGATCGTGATTCTCGCAGTGGTCATCGACCGCATTACTCAGGCGTACGGTCGGCCACGGCATGAGGTGAGCAAATGAGCAACGCAACCGTGAGCAAGATCGAAGTCAAAAACGTCTTCAAGATTTTCGGCAACCGCGCCAAGGACGCCTTGGCCATGGTGGGCCAGGGCAAGACCAAGGATCAGGTGCTGAACGAAACCGGCTGCGTGGTCGGAGTCAACGACCTGTCGCTGAGCATCGGCACTGGCGAGATTTTCGTGATCATGGGCCTGTCCGGCTCCGGCAAATCGACGCTGGTGCGCCACTTCAATCGCCTGATCGATCCGACCAGTGGCGCGATCCTGGTGGACGGCGTGGACATCCTGCAATACGACATGCAAGCCCTGCGCGAATTTCGCCGGCACAAGATCAGCATGGTCTTCCAGAGCTTCGGCCTGCTGCCGCACAAGAGCGTGCTCGACAACGTCGCCTACGGCCTGAAAGTGCGCGGCGAGAGCAAGCAACTGTGCGCCGAGCGGGCGCAGCACTGGATCAACACCGTGGGCCTCAAAGGCTACGAAAACAAATACCCGCACCAGCTCTCCGGCGGCATGCGTCAGCGTGTGGGCCTGGCCCGCGCCTTGGCGGCGGATACCGACATCATCCTGATGGACGAAGCGTTCAGCGCGCTGGATCCGCTGATCCGCGCCGAGATGCAGGACCAGTTGCTGGAGCTGCAAAAGACCCTGCACAAGACCATCGTCTTCATCACCCACGACCTCGACGAGGCGGTGCGTATCGGCAATCGCATTGCGATCCTCAAGGACGGCAAGCTGATTCAGGTTGGTACGCCGCGCGAGATCCTGCATTCGCCGGCGGATGAATATGTTGACCGGTTCGTGCAGCGGCGGGCGGCGGTGGTTTAGCAGACTTTTGTTGGCTGGGCTGGCCTCTTCGCGAGCAGGCTCGCTCCCACATTGGAATGCAGTTCTCTGTGGGAGCGAGCCTGCTCGCGAAGGCGTCGGTGAAACTGCATCAAAATTACGGTTGAGGTTAAAGATGTCCGAGGCTGAAAAAATCGTGATCACCGGCGCCCAACTGCGCTGGCAAGACGTAGTCGCCGTCGCCCGTCACGGCGCGCCGCTCGAGCTGTCGAGCGACACGTGGGCGCGCATCGAAAACGCGCAAGGCATCGTCCAGCGCATTGTTGCCAGCGGCGAGCGTGCTTATGGCGTCAACACCGGCCTGGGCGGGCTCTCCAACGTCTCACTGAAAGACGAACAGCTCAGCCAGTTGTCACGCAACACTTTGCTCAGTCATGCCTGCGGCGTCGGCCCGGTACTCGCTGACGAACAAACCCGCGCGATCATCTGTGCCGCGATCCACAACTACAGCCACGGCAAATCCGGCATCCATCGCCGGGTGGTCGAAGCGCTGCTGGCGTTGCTCAATCGTGGCATCACGCCGCAGGTGCCGTCGCAAGGCTCGGTGGGTTATCTGACCCACATGGCGCACATCGGCATCGCGCTGCTAGGCGTCGGCAACGTCAGCTATCGCGGGCAAATCACCTCTGCTCAACAAGCGCTGGCCGAAGAGGGCCTGCAACCGGTGCAGCTCGGTGCGAAGGACGGTTTGTGTCTGGTCAACGGCACGCCGTGCATGACCGGCCTCAGCTGCCTGGCCATCGCCGATGCCACGCGTCTGCTGCAATGGGCCGACGTGATCGGCGCCATGAGTTTCGAAGCGCAGCGCGGGCAGATCGCCGCGTTCGATGCCGAGATCATCGCGTTGAAACCGCATCCGGGGATGCAGCAGGTTGGCGTCAATCTGCGTGCATTGCTCGACGGCAGTGAAGTGATCGCATCGAGCAAAGGCATTCGCACTCAGGACGCGCTGAGCATCCGTTCGATTCCGCAGGTGCACGGTGCCGCGCGCGATCAACTGGAGCATGCGATCAAACAGATCGAAAGCGAACTCAATGGCTGCACCGATAACCCGCTGCTGCTGGGCACACCGGACGAATTCCGCGTCATGTCGCAAGCCAACCCGCACGGTCAGTCGGTGGCAATGGCGGCAGATCTGCTGGCGATTGCCATGGCGGAAATCGGCTCGATTGCCGAGCGTCGTCTCGATCGCCTGGTGAATCCGCACGTCAGCGGTCTGCCGGCATTTCTGGTGGCCAATCCGGGGGTTAACTCCGGGATGATGATCGTGCAATACGTCGCCGCGTCGCTGTGTGCGGAAAACCGCCAATTGGCGCAACCGGCGGTGCTCGACAACTACATCACTTCAGGTTTGCAGGAAGACCACTTGAGCATGGGCACCAACGCCGCGCTCAAGCTGCATCGCGCCCTGGAAAACTGCACGCAGATCCTCGCCATCGAATATCTGCTGGCGGCGCAGGCGTTTGAATTCCTCAAGGAACAACGTTTCGGCGCGGGCACCGATGTTGCGTGGCGACTGCTGCGCGAAAAGGTCCCGGCTTATGATCAGGATCGCTGGCTGGCGCCGGATATCGCCGCCGCCGCGAGTGTTTTGAAAGACTCGAACTTGCTGCACCGCGTATTACCGAATCTGCACTGAAAATCTATCTACGCCAGCGTACCAAGGCGCGGCTCCCCAAAAGGGCAGACGCGACGGACAACGGACATCTCCGGAGCGTCTGGCGAGTTAACAATAAACTCTCAAAAGGAGCACAAAATGACTGCGCTGAACCTGATTCCCGGCCAACTGAGCCTGGCCCAACTGCGTGACGTGTATCAGAACCCGGTCAAGCTGACCCTCGACGACAGCGCCTCGCAACAGATTGAAGCCAGCGTCGCCTGCGTCGAGCAGATCCTCGCCGAAAATCGTACCGCCTACGGCATCAATACCGGTTTCGGCCTGCTGGCCTCGACCCGCATCGCCAGCGAAGATCTGGAAAACCTCCAGCGCTCGCTGGTGTTGTCCCACGCTGCCGGGGTCGGCGCGCCGATCAGCGATGCGCTGGTGCGGCTGGTGATGGTGCTAAAGGTCAACAGCCTCAGCCGTGGTTTTTCTGGCATCCGTCGCGTTGTGATCGATGCGCTCATTGCACTGATCAATGCCGAGGTCTATCCGCACATTCCGTTGAAAGGTTCGGTCGGTGCTTCCGGCGACCTGGCTCCATTGGCGCACATGTCGCTGGTGCTGCTTGGCGAAGGCAAGGCGCGATACAAGGGCGAGTGGATGGAAGCGACCGAAGCGCTGAAAGTCGCCGGCCTGACGCCGCTGACGCTGGCGGCGAAGGAAGGTCTGGCGCTGCTCAACGGTACTCAGGTTTCTACTGCTTTTGCGTTGCGTGGTCTGTTTGAAGGTGAGGATTTGTTTGCGGGCGCCATCGCGCTGGGCGGTCTGACGGTTGAAGCGGTGCTCGGTTCGCGCTCGCCGTTCGATGCGCGCATCCACGCGGCGCGCGGGCAGAAAGGCCAGATCGATGCGGCCGCTGCTTACCGCGATTTGCTGGGTGAGCGCAGCGAAGTTTCCGACTCGCACCAGAACTGCGACAAGGTCCAGGATCCGTACTCCCTGCGCTGCCAGCCGCAAGTCATGGGCGCCTGCCTGACCCAGTTCCGCCAGGCTGCTGAAGTGCTGGCGGTTGAAGCCAACGCCGTCTCCGATAATCCGCTGGTGTTTGCCGCTGAAGGCGATGTGATTTCCGGCGGTAACTTCCACGCCGAACCAGTGGCCATGGCCGCTGACAACATGGCGCTGGCGATCGCTGAAATCGGCTCGCTGAGCGAACGCCGCATCTCGCTGATGATGGACAAGCACATGTCGCAACTGCCGCCGTTTCTCGTGGCCAATGGCGGTGTGAACTCCGGTTTCATGATTGCTCAGGTGACGGCTGCCGCGCTGGCCAGTGAGAACAAGGCGTTGTCCCACCCGCATTCGGTGGACAGCCTGCCAACGTCAGCCAACCAGGAAGACCACGTTTCAATGGCTCCAGCGGCCGGCAAGCGTCTGTGGGAAATGGCCGAGAACACTCGCGGGATTCTCGCCGTGGAATGGTTGGCGGCGGTGCAGGGGCTGGATCTGCGCAATGGCCTGAAGACCTCGGCGAAGCTGGAACAGGCTCGGGCCATTCTGCGCAAGGAAGTGCCGTTCTATGAGAAGGACCGGTTCTTTGCACCGGACATCAATGCGGCGACTGAGCTGCTGGCTTCGCGGTGTTTGAACGAGCTGGTTCCGGCGAAATTGCTGCCTAGCCTTTGATGACCTCTTCGCGAGCAGGCTCGCTCCCACAGTCGGAATGCGTACCCCTGTGGGAGCGAGCCTGCTCGCGAAATCGATTTTGAATACTGTGGAGACTAAGGGATGAAAACCCTCTGGCAACACTGCCACGTCGCAACCATGGCGCAGGGCGTCTACTCGATCATCGAGGATGCCGCCATCGTGACGTCCGGTGCGCTCATCGAGTGGATCGGCCCGCGCAATCAATTGCCGTCCGGCGAATACCCGGCGGTCTGCGACCTGCACGGCGCGTGGGTCACCCCCGGCCTGATCGACTGCCACACCCACACGGTGTTCGGCGGCAATCGCAGCGGCGAATTCGAGAAACGTCTGCAAGGCGTCAGCTACGCGGAAATCGCCGCGGCCGGCGGCGGCATCGCCAGCACCGTGCGCGCGACTCGCGAAGCTACTGAAGATGAACTGTTCGCCAGCGCCGCCAAACGCCTGAAAAGCCTGATGCGCGACGGCGTGACCACGGTAGAGATGAAGTCCGGCTATGGTCTCGATCTGGCCAACGAACGCAAGATCCTGCGGGTCATCCGTCGTCTGGCAAAAGAGCTGCCGATCAGCGTGCGCAGCACCTGCCTGGCCGCTCACGCGTTGCCGCCGGAGTACAAGGATCGCGCCGACGATTACATCGATCACATCTGCACCGACATGCTGCCTGCGCTGGCCGCCGAAGGTCTGGTCGATGCGGTGGACGCGTTCTGCGAATACCTGGCGTTCTCGCCGGAGCAGGTCGAGCGCGTTTTCATCGCCGCGCAAACACTCGGTCTGCCGGTGAAGTTGCACGCCGAGCAACTGTCGTCGCTGCACGGTTCCAGCCTCGCCGCGCGTTATAAGGCGTTGTCCGCCGATCACCTGGAGTTCATGGACGAAGCCGATGCCATCGCCATGGCCGCGTCCGACACCGTCGCGGTGCTGCTGCCGGGCGCGTTCTACTTCCTGCGCGAAACCCAGTTGCCGCCGATGGACGACTTGCGCAAACACAAGGTGAAAATCGCCATCGCCAGCGACCTCAATCCGGGCACCTCGCCTGCGTTGTCGCTGCGTTTGATGTTGAACATGGCCTGCACCTGTTTCCGCATGACCCCGGAAGAGGCTTTGGCTGGCGCGACTATTCATGCCGCGCAAGCGCTGGGCATGGCCGCCACACATGGTTCGCTGGAAGTTGGCAAGGTCGCGGATTTCGTCGCCTGGCAGATCGATCGCCCGGCGGATCTGACGTATTGGCTCGGTGGCGATCTGGACAAACGCGTCGTGCGTCACGGCGTTGAATCAAGTCTGTAGGAGAGCGGTTGTGGATAAGGTTCTGAATTTCAAACAAGGTCGCGTGCCGCTGCTGATCAGCATGCCGCATGCCGGTTTACGTCTGACCCCGGTGGTCGAGGCCGGCCTGATCGGCGACGCGAAAAGCCTGCCGGACACTGACTGGCATATTCCGCAACTGTACGACTTTGCCGAAGCGCTGGGCGCCAGTACTCTGGCGGCCGAGTACTCGCGCTTCGTCATCGACCTGAACCGGCCGTCCGACGACAAACCGTTGTATGCCGGGGCGACCACCGGCCTGTATCCGGCAACGCTGTTTGATGGCATCCCGTTGTTCAAGGAAGGGCTGGAGCCGTCGAAAGAAGAGCGCGCGACGTATCTGGAGCAAATCTGGACGCCGTATCACCGCACTTTGCAGCAAGAGCTGGCACGGCTGAAGGCCGAGTTCGGCTATGCGCTGCTGTTTGATGCGCACTCGATTCGCTCGATCATCCCGCACCTGTTCGACGGGAAGCTGCCGGACTTCAACCTCGGTACCTTCAACGGCGCCAGTTGCGATCCGCAGTTGGCGACTCAACTGGAGGCGATCTGCGCGCGCCACAGCGACTACAGCCATGTGCTGAACGGGCGCTTCAAGGGCGGCCACATCACCCGTTATTACGGCAACCCGGCCGAGAATATTCACGCGGTGCAACTGGAACTGGGGCAGTGCACCTATATGGAAGAATTCGAACCGTTCCGCTATCGCGCCGATCTGGCCGAGCCGACGCAGGTGGTGCTCAAGGAATTGCTGCAGGGCTTGCTGAAGTGGGGCGAATCCCGCTACCGCACGTAATCACACAATTCGTTGTGGGAGCTAGCCTGCTCGCGAAGGCGTCCGGTCAGGCAACATCTATGTTGCATGACCCACCACTTTCGCGAGCAGGCTCGCTCCCACAGGTTTTATGTGCGGCTCAAAACCGCTTTGGTTTATGGCTGACAGACGGCGACAGCGCACAGGCATGCTCATTGACGTAAATCGGGTTTATGATGCCAAACGGCAGAATAATAGAAGTCCCCCCAGGGATGACCTCGACCCCTTACGGAGCGCGCAATGCAGACTTTGTTTCCGCAGATCAAACCTCACGCCCGGCACGATCTGGCTGTCGATGACACCCATACGCTTTACGTCGACGAAAGCGGCTCACCGGAAGGCTTGCCGGTCGTGTTCATCCATGGTGGCCCGGGCGCCGGTTGCGACGCCCAGAGCCGTCGCTATTTCGATCCGAATCTTTACCGCATTGTCACCTTCGACCAGCGTGGCTGCGGACGCTCGACCCCGCACGCCAGCCTCGAAAACAACACCACCTGGGATCTGGTCGCCGACCTTGAGCGCATCCGCAAGCACCTGGGCATCGACAAATGGGTGCTGTTCGGCGGTTCGTGGGGTTCGACCCTGGCGCTGGCCTACGCGCAAACCCATCCGGAGCGTGTTCACGGTCTGATCCTGCGTGGGATCTTTCTTTGCCGTCCGCAGGAAATCGAGTGGTTCTATCAGGCCGGCGCCAGCCGCCTGTTCCCCGATTACTGGCAGGACTACATCGCGCCTATCCCACTGGACGAGCGCGATGACTTGCTCAGTGCCTTCCACAAACGCCTGACCGGTAACGACCAGATCGCCCAGATGCATGCAGCCAAGGCCTGGTCGACCTGGGAAGGGCGCACCGCGACGCTGCGGCCGAATCCACTGGTAGTCGATCGCTTCTCCGAGCCGCAGCGTGCGCTGTCGATTGCGCGGATCGAATGCCATTACTTCACCAATAATGCTTTCCTTGAACCGAACCAGTTGATTCGTGACATGGGCAAGATCGCTCATCTGCCGGGCGTGATCATCCACGGTCGCTACGACGTGATCTGCCCGCTCGACAACGCCTGGGAATTGCACCAGGCCTGGCCAAACAGCGAATTGCAGGTGATCCGCGACGCCGGCCACGCAGCATCCGAACCGGGTATTACTGATGCACTGGTGCGCGCGGCGGGCAACATGGCGCGTCGCCTGCTCGATCTGCCGCCCGAAGAAGCATGAAGGGGCTTTTACAGCGCGTGCGGGGTGCGCGAGTGGAAGTGGCGGGCGAGGTGGTTGGCGCGGTCGATCAGGGTTTGCTGGTGCTGGTAGCGGTAGAACCCGACGACACGCGTGCCAGCGCCGACAAACTTCTGCATAAGCTGCTTAACTATCGGGTATTCAGCGACGACGAGGGCAAGATGAATTTGTCTCTCGCCGATATCGGCGGTGGGTTGCTGCTGGTCTCTCAGTTCACCCTGGCTGCCGATACCAAAAGCGGGTTGCGCCCGGGCTTCTCGACCGCGGCGCCTCCGGCGTTGGGCGAGGAATTATTCGACTATCTATTAGGCAAAGCGAAACAGGTGCATGGCACTGTGGCATCAGGTAGATTCGGCGCGGATATGCAGGTGCATTTGGTCAACGACGGCCCTGTTACCTTTTTGTTACAAACCTGACAACACTTGAAACGCCTTTTTAGGAGAATTCGACGTTTTTAGGGCGTTTTGGCGATAAATACTTTGTTACCCCTGATGCGTTGTCATGCGGGCTACTAGATAATCGCGCGCTACGGTGATCAGCGTTCGTTGGTCCATTTTCACTTAGGTAGAGACTTGTCTGGATCCGATTGGGGAATCATTTTGCCCCAGCGGAGTCGGAACAATGCTCGCCAACCTGGCATATAGATAGCTGGCCGTTGGTTTTTTGATCTGTTTTCGGCGAGGGTTGCTCGTGATTGTTAGTCCCTGTAATGCAGCAAAAATGTCTGCCAAACGCATGCGAAGTGCCCTGGTAGCGGGTTCGGCGCTCCTGTGCCTGCTCAGCGCCGGTCAGCTTTGGGCGTTCAATCTTGACGATGTGTCGGCCAAGGCCAAAGAGCTGGCCGGGCAGAAGTTCGAAGCCCCGCGCAGCAACCTGCCGAACGAATTCCGCGATATGAAGTTCGCGGACTATCAGAAAATCCGCTTCCTCACCGAAAAGGCTGAGTGGGCTGATAAGAAGACGCCGTTCAAGCTCTCCTTCTATCACCAGGGTATGCACTTCGATACACCGGTGAAAATCAACGAAATTACTGCCAACAGCGTCGATGAGATCAAATACGATCCGACTCGCTTCGATTTTGGCGACCTGAAGTTTGATCCAAAAGCCACCGAGCAACTGGGTTATGCCGGTTTCCGTGTGCTGTACCCGATCAACAAGGCCGATAAGCAAGACGAAATCATGACCATGCTCGGCGCGAGCTACTTCCGCGTCGTCGGCAAGGGTCACACCTATGGTCTGTCGGCCCGCGGCCTGGCGATCGATACCGCGTTGCCGTCGGGTGAAGAATTCCCGCGTTTTCGCGAGTTCTGGATTCAGCAGCCGAAACCGGGCGACAAGCATCTGGTGATCTTCGCCCTGCTTGATTCGCCGCGCGCTACCGGTGCCTACCGTCTGATCCTGCGCCCTGGCAGCGACACCATTGTCGACGTCAAAGCGCAGATGTTCCTGCGTGACAAGGTCGGCAAACTGGGCATCGCACCGCTGACCAGCATGTTCCTGTTCGGCGCCAACCAGCCGTCGAAAGTCCTCAACTACCGTCGTGAACTGCACGACTCCAGCGGTCTGTCGATCCATGCCGGCAACGGCGAGTGGATCTGGCGTCCGCTGAACAACCCGAAACACCTGGCCGTGAGCAACTTCAGCGTCGAAAACCTGCGTGGTTTTGGCTTGCTGCAACGTGGCCGTGACTTCAGCCATTACGAAGACCTCGACGACCGCTACGACAAGCGCCCAAGCGCCTGGATCGAGCCGAAGGGCGACTGGGGCAAAGGCACCGTCGATCTGGTCGAGATTCCAACCGCCGACGAAACCAACGACAACATCGTTGCGTTCTGGAGCCCGGAAAAACTGCCGGAGCCAGGTCAGCCACTCGACTTCGCCTATCGCATGCACTGGACCATGGACGAAGCGTCGATTCATGCGCCGGACAGCGCCTGGGTTGCGCAGACTCTGCGTTCCACCGGTGACGTCAAGCAATCGAACCTGATCCGTCAGCCGGATGGCAGCGTTGCCTATCTGGTCGACTTCGAAGGTCCATCGCTGGCGGCTCTGGCCCCGGATGCGGACGTTCGCAGCCAGGTCAGCGTTGGCGACAATGCCGAACTGGTCGAGAACAACGTGCGCTACAACCCTGAAACCAAGGGCTGGCGTTTGACCCTGCGCATGAAGATCAAGGACGCGAGCAAGGCGACCGAGATGCGTGCCGCTCTGGTGCAGCCAATCGTTACGGCGGATCTGGCCAAGTCTTCGGTACCGGCGTCCAACTCGTCCGTTGCCAAGGCCGACAAGGTTGCCGCCAAGCAACAAGAGAAACTAGACAAGGAAGCCAAGGCAGCCGAGGCCAAACTGGCTGACGCCAAGCCAGCCGCAGATGCCAAGGACAAGGCCAACAAAGACGCCAAGCAGCCAGTCGCTGCGGACGCGGCCACAGCCACACCGGAATCGGCACCGACTGAAGAAGTCCTGACCGAGACCTGGAGCTATCAGTTGCCTGCCGATGAGTAACTCTCAAGTACAGCCAGAGACTCTGTCGGAGTACCTGGCGCATCTGCCGATGACCGACGAGCAGCGCGCGGAACTCGCGGGCTGCCAGTCGTTCAGCGAGTTGCATGAACGCCTGTCGTCCTCGACGTTCGACGCCCCTGCCGAAGCCGCCCAGGCTTCGGTGGGCAAGCGCCTGACACTGAGCACCGCTGAAGAGCTTGAAGAAGCGGAAATGCTGGTGCTCGACGCCAGCGGTCGGGTCAGCCTCAAGGCAACGCCACCGATCCGGCGGACCAAAGTCGTGCCGGAGCCGTGGCGCACCAATATTCTGGTGCGCGGCTGGCGCCGCTTGACTGGCCGCACCAACCCGCCGCAACCGCCCAAGGACGAGAACGTCCTGCCGGCGGCGCGCTGGCGCACAGTCGGTTCGATCCGTCGCTACATCTTGCTGGTGCTGATGCTCGGTCAGACCATCGTCGCCGGCTGGTACATGAAAGGCATCATGCCGTACCAGGGCTGGTCGTTCGTTGATCTGGAAGAAGTCCTGCATCAGCCACTGCTGCAAACCGCCACGCAAGTGCTGCCGTATGCGCTGCAAACCAGCATCCTGATTCTGTTCGGGATTCTGTTCTGCTGGGTTTCGGCCGGTTTCTGGACCGCGCTGATGGGCTTCCTCGAGTTGCTCACCGGTCACGATAAATACCGCATCTCCGGTAAAAGTGCTGGCAACGAGCCGATTGCCAAAGAAGCGCGTACCGCACTGGTAATGCCGATCTGCAACGAAGACGTGCCGCGTGTATTCGCCGGTCTGCGTGCAACGTTCGAATCGGTCGCCGCTACCGGTGATCTGGATCGCTTCGACTTCTTCGTGCTCAGCGACAGTAACGACTCCGACATCTGCGTAGCCGAGCAACAGGCCTGGCTGGACGTCTGCCGCGAAGCCAAGGGCTTCGGCAAGATCTTCTACCGCCGTCGTCGTCGCCGTGTGAAACGCAAGAGCGGTAACCTTGACGACTTCTGCCGTCGTTGGGGTGGTGACTACAAGTACATGGTCGTCCTCGACGCCGACTCGGTCATGAGCGGCGAATGCCTGACCAGTCTGGTGCGCTTGATGGAAGCCACGCCGGACGCCGGGATCATCCAGACCGCGCCGCGTGCGTCGGGGATGGACACTCTGTATGCGCGCATGCAGCAGTTCGCGACCCGCGTGTACGGCCCGCTGTTTACTGCCGGTCTGCACTTCTGGCAGTTGGGTGAATCCCACTACTGGGGTCACAACGCGATCATCCGCATGAAGCCGTTTATCGACCACTGCGCCCTGGCGCCGTTGCCGGGTAAAGGGGCGTTCTCCGGTGCGATCCTGTCTCACGACTTTGTTGAAGCCGCACTGATGCGTCGTGCCGGTTGGGGCGTGTGGATTGCCTACGACCTGCCGGGCAGTTACGAAGAGTTGCCGCCCAACCTGCTCGACGAACTCAAGCGTGACCGTCGCTGGTGCCACGGCAACCTGATGAACTTCCGTCTGTTCCTGGTAAAAGGCATGCACCCGGTACACCGTGCGGTATTCCTGACGGGCGTGATGTCGTACCTGTCGGCGCCGTTGTGGTTCTTCTTCCTGGTGTTGTCGACTGCGCTACTGGCGGTGAACACCTTGATGGAGCCGCAGTATTTCCTTGAACCGCGTCAGCTCTATCCACTGTGGCCACAATGGCACCCGGAGAAGGCGATCGCGCTGTTCTCGACAACCATCGTGCTGCTGTTCCTGCCGAAACTGTTGAGCATCATCCTGATCTGGGCCAAGGGCGCGAAAGAGTTCGGTGGCAAGTTCAAGGTGACGCTGTCGATGCTGCTGGAGATGTTGTTCTCCATGCTGCTGGCGCCGGTGCGGATGATTTTCCACACCCGTTTCGTCCTGGCCGCGTTCCTCGGCTGGGCCGCCACCTGGAACTCGCCGCAGCGTGACGACGACTCCACTCCATGGAGCGAGGCGGTCAAACGCCACGGTCCGCAGACCCTGTTGGGCTTCTTCTGGGCCTTGCTGGTGATCTGGCTGAACCCGAGCTTCCTCTGGTGGCTGGTGCCGATCGTGGGTTCGTTGATGCTGTCGATTCCGGTGTCGGTGATTTCCAGCCGTGTCGGTCTGGGCCTCAAATCCCGTGACGAGAGCCTGTTCCTCATCCCTGAGGAATACAATCCGCCACAGGCGCTGCTGGCCACCGATCAGTACACCCACGAAAATCGCTGGCACGCACTGAACGACGGCTTCGTCCGCGCGGTGGTCGATCCGCAGCAGAACGCCTTGGCGTGCTCGCTGGCGACCTCCCGTCACGGTCAGGCCGAGCCGATTGAATGGCTGCGTCAGGAGCGTGTGCGTCACGCGATCAAGGTCGGTCCTGCCGGGCTGAACAACCATGATCGCCTGCAACTGTTGAGCGATCCGGTGGCCTTGGCTCGCCTGCACGAGCAGGTCTGGGCCGAAGGTCACGCCGAGTGGCTGGACGCATGGCGGGCCTCGGTGAAAGCCGATCCGCATGCGCCGTTGCTGCCGCTGCGACCGGTGGCATTGCAGGCTCAGCCGGCTTGATGAAGAAACCCCGCTAATGTAGCGGGGTTTTTTTTGACTGCTGAACAGTCCCTCACCCTAACTCTCTCCCGGGGTGAGGGTAGCCCTTGATTGTCAAACAAATCACCCATTAACCCTTGTGCAAAAGAACGAGTGCGTTAGCATCCGTCCCCGAATTGGCGCGCCCGGGCTTTTTTGCCCGTCACTGTTGGTTTTCGCGCCGCAAACGCAATGGTTTTGGGGACTTGAAGATGAAGAAGTATCTGTCGATGCTGCTGGTCGGCGTCACGGCACTGGTTGCAGTCAATGCGGCACACGCGGGCGCAATCGATGACGCGGTCAAGCGCGGCACCTTGAAAGTCGGCATGGATCCGACCTACATGCCGTTCGAGATGACCAACAAGCGCGGTGAAATCATCGGCTTCGAAGTCGATATCCTCAAAGCCATGACCAAGGCCATGGGCGTCAAACTGGAGCTGGTCTCCACCGGTTACGACGGCATCATCCCGGCGTTGATGACCGACAAGTTCGACATGATCGGCAGCGGCATGACCCTGACTCAGGAACGCAACCTGCGCCTGAACTTCAGCGACCCGTTCATCGTGGTTGGCCAGACCCTGCTGATCCGCAAGGAGCTGGAAGGCACCATCAAGTCCTATAAAGACCTGAACACCGCCGACTACCGCATCACCTCCAAGCTCGGCACCACCGGTGAGATGGTTGCCAAGAAGCTGATCTCCAAAGCCAAGTACCACGGCTACGACAACGAGCAGGAAGCCGTGCTCGACGTGGTCAACGGCAAGGCCGACGCCTTCATCTACGACGCGCCATACAACGTCGTGGCGGTGACCAAGGTCGGTGCAGGCAAACTGGTGTTCCTCGACAAGCCGTTCACCTACGAGCCGCTGGCCTTCGGCCTGAAGAAGGGCGACTACGACAGCCTTAACTTCATCAACAACTTCCTGCACCAGATCCACGAAGACGGCACCTACGATCGCATCCATGACAAGTGGTTCAAGAGCACCGAGTGGCTCAAGGACATGGAATAAGCCCGGTCAGATAGACCGCGTCGCTCCAATCGCGGGCAAGCCCGCTCCCACAGGGTTCGCGTTGAACACAAAATTTGTGCTCACCCTGGCTCATTGTGGGAGCGGGCTTGCCCGCGATGGCGGACTCTCAAGCGACACAGAAATCGGAACCTGCAAATCCAATGAAACATAAAAAAGCCCAATGGCCCTGGCACGTCTTGACCGTGCTGGTGCTGATCGGTCTGGCGGGCGCGTTGTATTACGCCACGTCGCTGATGTCCTACGAATGGCGTTGGAACCGTGTGCCGCAGTACTTCGCCTATCAGGCGGAAGAAACCCAGCGCGCCACGGACATTTCCACCGTCACTGAACTGGTGCGCAAAGGCAGCAGCGCTGAAGTCACCCTGCGCAACGATGCAGGCGACGAACAGCACCTGACCGTCGACGAGAACAGCCTGCAATTCGCTCAGGGCGACGATGTGGCTGAAGGCGACGTCGTGGGTGTTACTCGGCATTGGGCGGCAGGGCCGCTGTTATGGGGGCTGTGGACGACGCTTTGGCTGTCGGTGGTCTCCGGCGTTCTCGGTTTGCTGATCGGTCTGGTTACCGGGCTGTGCCGCTTGTCGAGCAACCCGACCCTGCGCGACCTGTCGAGCATCTACGTCGAACTGGTGCGCGGAACACCGCTGCTGGTACAGATTTTCATTTTCTACTTCTTCATCGGCACGGTGATGAACCTGTCCCGGGAGTTTGCCGGGATCGCCGCGTTGTCGCTGTTCACAGGCGCGTACGTGGCCGAGATCATCCGTTCCGGCGTGCAGTCGATTGCCCGGGGCCAGAACGAAGCCGCGCGTTCGCTCGGCCTGAGTTCCGGTCAGTCGATGCGCCACGTCGTGCTGCCGCAAGCGTTCAAACGAGTGCTGCCGCCGCTGGCCGGGCAGTTCATCAGTCTGGTCAAGGACACCTCGCTGGTGTCGGTGATCGCCATCACCGAGCTGCTCAAAAGCGGCCGTGAAGTCATCACCACGTCGTTTTCGCCGTTCGAGATTCTGTTCTGTGTTGCCGGTCTGTACCTGTTGATCAACCTGCCGCTGTCGAAAATCGCCAGTCGGCTTGAGCGGAGGCTCGCGCAAAGTGATTGAAGTCCGCGATCTGGTAAAAGTCTTCGACACCCGCGGGCAAGTGGTGCGCGCGGTGGATAACGTCAGCACCTCGGTCGCCAAAGGCGAAGTGCTGGTAGTGATCGGCCCGTCCGGTTCCGGCAAGTCGACCTTCCTGCGTTGTCTCAATGGCCTGGAAGAGTTCGATTCCGGCTCGGTGAGCATCGACGGTCTGCAACTGGCCGACCCGAAAACCGACGTCAACGCCTACCGCCGCGAAGTCGGCATGGTGTTCCAGCATTTCAATCTGTTCCCGCACATGACCGTGCTGGAAAACCTCTGTCTGGCACAGAAAGTCGTGCGCAAGCGCGGCAAGAAAGAGCGCGAAGCCAAGGCTATGGCATTGCTGGAAAAGGTCGGGATCGCGCAAAAGGCCAACGAGTTTCCGTCACGTCTGTCCGGCGGTCAGCAGCAACGCGTGGCGATTGCCCGGGCGTTGGCGATGGAACCGAAGGTGATGTTGTTCGATGAGCCGACATCGGCCCTCGACCCGGAAATGGTCGGCGAAGTGCTGGATGTGATGAAGAACCTGGCCGTGGAAGGCATGACCATGGTGTGCGTCACCCACGAAATGGGTTTCGCCCGGGAAGTGGCGGATCGGGTGCTGTTCTTCGATCACGGCAAGTTGCTGGAGGATGCCTCGCCAGCGGAGTTCTTTGATGCGCCGAAGGATCCGCGAGCTCAGGCTTTTCTACGCCAGGTCCTGTAACTTCGGCGTCCTCTCGGACGCCATCGCTGGCAAGCCAGCTTCCACTGTGAATCGGCTGAACACACAGCTTGTGATCGACTACAAACCTGTGGGAGCTGGCTTGCCAGCGATAGCATCACCTCGGTCCTCAGCGAACCGAGGCAACTGAATCACCTCAAACCTTGAAGCGTCCCACCAGCGTCTGCAAGTGCGTCCCCAACCGCGCCAACTCAACGCTGGACGCCGCTGTCTCCTCACTCGCCGCCGACGTTTGATCCGACACGTCCCGCACATTCAGCACGCTACGGTTGATCTCTTCCGCCACCGCGCTCTGCTGTTCAGCCGCCGCAGCAATCTGCTGGTTCATCGCCTGAATCGCCGACACCGTGCGCGTGATGCTTTCCAGCGAACCACCGGCCCGGCGGGTCAGCTCGACGCTACTGTCGGTGAGGGTGCGGCTGTTGTCCATGATCGTCGCCACTTGCTGGGTGCCGTTTTGCAGGCCGACGATCAGCTCTTCGATCTCTTCGGTGGACTTCTGAGTGCGCTGCGCGAGGCTGCGCACTTCATCGGCTACCACCGCGAAACCACGTCCGGCTTCACCGGCACGCGCCGCTTCAATTGCGGCGTTGAGTGCCAGCAGGTTGGTTTGCTGGGCCACGGATTTGATCACGTCGAGCACGCTGCCGATTTTGTCGCTTTCGCGCTTGAGCTCGCCCATGGCTGTGGTGGAGTTGCCGACTTCAACGGCCAGACGTTCGATCTGGACGATTGCTTCGCCAACCACCTTGTCGCCTTCGCGGGCCTGTTGGTCGGCGGCGACGGCGGCTTCTGAGGCCTCTTCGGCGTTACGCGCGACTTCTTGCACGGTGGCGGTCATTTCGTTCATGGCCGTGGCAACCTGATCGGTCTCGATCTTCTGATTGTTGACCCCGGCGCTGGTCTGCTCGGTCACCGCCGACAGTTCTTCAGCGGCGCTGGCGATCTGGGTCACGCCCTCGCTGATCCCGCCGATCAGCTCACGCAGGCCTTGGGTCATGCTCTGCATGGAGCGTTGCAGCTGGCCGAGTTCGTCGCGGCGCAGCAAGACCAGATTGTGGGTCAGATCGCCGGCAGCTACACGTTCCGCGACTTTCAGGGTCTGGTTCAGCGGAATGATGATCTGCCGGGTGATCGCCCAAGCGGCCAGCAAGCCGAAGGCCAAGGCCAGCAGGGTGGCGATCAACAGCATGTTTTTGGCGTGGGCGGCATCGGTGTCGCGCACGACAGTTTGCGAAGCCGTCAGCTTCTTGCTGAGGTCGATCAGAATGTCGCCCTGAGCAGACATGCGCGCCTGTGACGTGGCGCTGGTGACCTGCGAATCGCGGAACTGAGCGACCGCCGCGCGATAGGCCTTGATCGAGTCGGTGGCCTGTTGCAGGTTGGCGATGTGCTGTTCCGGCAGTTGCGAAGGCAGGCTTTCGAGCTTTTTCAGGGCATTGTCGATGGCATCCAAGGCCGGTTGCTCCGCCTCGGCCTTGCCGCTGTAGGTGTAGCCGCGCACTTGATAACGCGCCTGCTGGAGCAGTTTGCTCAGCTCGATCACGTTGTTGAACTGCGCAACACTGTCACCCTGCAGCATTGTTTTTTCGACTTCGGATACTTTGGCTACAGCGTTGTCAGCGTTGGCGCCCAGCTTGCTGCGGGCGTCTTCGCGGTGGACGGTGGCTTGGGTCATGTCGGCAAAGGCACGTTTGTATTCAGCGACGGCGGCCAGTTGCTTATCGACCATGGCGGCATCGGACGGTTGTTCGATCAGGCTGCGAGCGGTTTGCAGACCGCTGTCGAGTTTGCTCAGCAGTTCGTTGACCGTGCCCGGGCCTTGTTCGCCACGGCGCGCTTCATAGTCCAGCCGTGCCAGTCGAAGGTCCTTGGTCAGCTCGTTAAGGCTGGAGATGAACCCGAGCTTGTCGCCGCGGCTGATGATGCCGCTCATGCCGGTCCAGCCGGTAAAGGTGATCAATAACGTCAGCAACAGCACCAGGCCGAAACCGATTCCCAGTTTGCGCTTGACGCTGACGTTTCCAAGACTCTCGGCTAACCAACGGTACATGCGACGACTCCCCGACCCACTAATTGGACTTATGGGGAGGGTATCGGCCAAGTGATGGCAATCTGTAACACCACTTATCCGACGGCCCCGCACGGTGCAAATGTAGGAGCTGCCGAAGGCTGCGATCTTTTGATCTTGCTTCTAAAACAACATCAAAAGATCGCAGCCTTCGGCAGCTCCTACAGGGGATCGGTGTTGCGCTTAGAAGAGGCGGGCGAGGAGGGCGGTCACGGCGGTTTCGACGCGCAGGATACGGTCGCCGAGCTGCACCGGTTGCAGGCCGGATTTGGCCAGTAAATCGATTTCGTAGGGAATCCAGCCACCCTCCGGGCCAATGGCCAGGGTCACCGGTTCGCTCAAGGCGCGAGGGCACGGCGGATAGTTGCCGGGATGGCCAACCAGGCCGAGGGTACCTTCGGTGATCATCGGCAGTCGATCTTCGACAAAAGGCTTGAAGCGTTTCTCGACGACGATCTCTGGCAGTACGGTGTCGCGCGCTTGTTCAAGGCCCAGGATCAATTGCTCGCGAATCGCTGCAGGTTCAAGAAACGGCGTCTGCCAGAAGCTTTTCTCGACGCGGTAGCTGTTGACCAGAATCACCTTCGACACGCCCATGGTCGCCACGGTCTGAAACACGCGTCGCAACATCTTCGGGCGCGGCAGGGCCAGCACCAAAGTCAGCGGCAGCTTGGCCGGCGGCGGCTGATCGAGGGTGACGCGCAGTTCCGCTTCACCCGCCTCCAGCCGCAACAGCTCAGCCGAACCCATCAGCCCATTGATGCGCCCGACCCGCAGGCTGTCACCGACTTCCGAGCGATGGACTTCCTGCATGTGTGTCAGGCGTCGATCACGCAGCACTACACGGTCGGCCGCAATGAAGTCGGCCTCCTCGAGCAACAACAGGTTCATGCCTGGGTCGCTGGCGGCTGGTCGTTGTGATCGTCGGCCGGATGCTCGTCCGGGCGTTCGCGTTTGCTGATCAGGCCCCCGAACAGAATGCCGATCTCAAACAGCATCCACATCGGCACGGCCAGCAGGGTCTGCGAGAAGATGTCCGGCGGCGTCAGGATCATGCCGACCACAAAGCAGCCGATGATCACGTACGGGCGGATCTTCCTCAGGTAGGCGACGTCGACTACACCGATCCACACCAGCAGCACCACGGCCACGGGGATTTCGAATGCCACGCCGAACGCAAAGAACAGCGTCATGACGAAATCGAGATAGCTGGCGATGTCGGTCATCATTTCCACGCCGGCCGGGGTGGCTGCAGCGAAGAACTTGAAGATCAGCGGGAACACGAAGTAATAGGCGAACGCCATGCCGGTGTAGAACAGCATGATGCTCGACACCAGCAACGGCACCGCGATGCGCTTCTCATGCTTGTACAGGCCTGGCGCAATAAACCCCCAGATCTGATGCAGGATCACCGGGATCGCCAGGAACAGCGAGACCATCATCGTCAGCTTCAGTGGCGTCAGGAATGGCGACGACACGTCGGTGGCGATCATCGTCGCGCCGACCGGCAGGTACTGGCGCAGCGGCGTCGACACGAAGGTGTAGATCTGCTGGGTGAAGGCAAACAGCCCGGCGAAGATGATGAAAATCGCCGCCACACAACGCAGCAGGCGGGTGCGCAACTCGGTGAGGTGCGATACCAGCGGCATGTGCTGGTCGTTTTCGGGGAGATCGCTCATGGGGCTCGCGGCGGCAGAGTGGGGTCGTGAGGCGCAGGTGTGATCGGCGCGGCGGTTGGAGATACATGTTCAACCGAAGTTTCTGCAGTAGCGGGCACGGTTTCTGTCGGCGCTACAGCGGTGGCAGTTGCCGGTGTCGGAGCGGGTACAGGTGCAGTGGGCGCGGTTGGCGCATGAATCGTCTGTTGGCCCACGTGCTCAACCGGCGTCGGTTCTTGCTGAACCGGCTGGAAGATTTTCCGCGCCTCCTGCTCCAGCGACAGAATATGTTCGTTGTGCAGTTGCCGACGAATCTCGTCGGCACCGATTTCACGTTCAACTTCCTGTTTGATCGCGTTGAAGCTGCGCTTCAGCCGGCCGACCCACAGGCCCGCGGTGCGCGCAGCACCCGGCAGGCGCTCGGGGCCCAGCACCAGCAAGGCGATGAGGCCGACGAGCAGCAGTTCAGAGAAGCTGATACCAAACATTAGTCAGTGCTCACACGTCTTTGCGGATCGGCTCTTCGACTTTCTGCGCCTGCACATCGATGGTGTGCGGCGGGTTGGCCTGAGCGGTGGCTTGCGGCTGCACCGGTGGTACCGGTTGCGCAGGCGTCACGGTCGGATCGACGTTTGGCTTCTCGTCGTCGTTCATGGCTTTGCGAAAGCCCTTGATCGACTCACCGACGTCGGTGCCGAGGTTTTTCAGTTTCTTGGTGCCGAAGACCAGTACCACGACAACCAGAATGACGATCCAGTGTTTCCAGTCAAAAATGCCCATGTTGCTGTTCCTCTCTAAAAATTGTTCAGGCGGACGGACGCGAGGCTTTCTCGACGTGTCCGGACAGGCCGAAGCGGCGATCCAGTTCATCCAGTACAGCCTGCGGATGCTGCCCCAGTTGGGCGAGCATGACCATGCTGTGAAACCACAGGTCAGCCGTCTCGTAGATCACATCGCTGCAGTCGCCGCTGATGGCGGCGTCCTTGGCAGCAATAATGGTTTCGACCGACTCTTCGCCGACTTTCTCCAGAATCTTGTTCAGGCCCTTGTGATACAGGCTGGCCACATAGGAGCTGTCGGCCGCTGCGCCTTTGCGCTCTTCGAGTACCTGAGCGAGGCGCGTCAGAGTGTCACTCATGTTTGTGTCCTGCGGAATAGATAGCGTGCGGGTCTTTCAGCACCGGGTCGACCGTTTTCCAGTCACCGTTTTCGAAGACGCGGTAAAAGCAGCTTTGACGGCCGGTATGGCAAGCGATGTCGCCGATCTGTTCGACCATCAGGATGATCACGTCGGCGTCACAGTCCAGACGCATTTCATGCAAGGTCTGTACATGGCCGGACTCTTCGCCCTTGCGCCACAGCTTGCCACGGGAACGTGACCAGTAGATTGCACGGTTTTCCGCGGCGGTCAGCTCAAGCGCTTCGCGGTTCATCCACGCCATCATCAGCACGCGTCCGGTCTTGTGATCCTGGGCAATCGCCGGCACCAGGCCATCAGCGTCCCATTTGATCTCGTCCAGCCAGTTTTTCATCTTCAATTCCCGAAACGCAGGTAAAAGCTTTGAGCTTCAAGCTGCAAGTAAAAGCAGATTGCGGTGTTTCAGTATCGTCAGGCTTGCAGCTCGCAGCTTATAACTTGCAGCTGATTCGTGCTATCGGCGAACGACCAGATACAAACCGACAGCCACCATGATGCCCGCTGGCCAATGCGCCAATTCGAGCATCGGGCCACCGGCGGCGAGAATCGCACCGCCCGCCAGATGGGCACAACCGAGCAGTCGCAGGAACCAGTCGTCCTTGCGTTTGTGCCACGGCGGCGGTGGGTCGTAGGCGTGTGGCTGGGACATGCGCTCGAGCAGATCGCGGGCCATGTTGGCCAGGTGCGGCAGTTGTTCGAACTGGCTCTGGACGTTGCCGAGCAAGGTTTTCGGGCTGACGCGCTCGCGCATCCAGCGCTCAAGGAACGGCTGCGCAGTGTTCCACAGATCCAGATCGGGATAGAGCTGACGGCCGAGGCCTTCGATGTTCAGCAAGGTCTTTTGCAGCAAAACCAACTGCGGCTGCACTTCCATGTTGAAGCGCCGCGCCGTCTGGAACAGGCGCATAAGCACCTGGCCGAATGAAATATCTTTTAACGGTTTTTCGAAGATCGGTTCGCACACGGTACGGATCGCCGCTTCGAATTCGTTGAGCTTGGTTTCTGCCGGCACCCAGCCCGAATCGATGTGCAACTGCGCCACGCGGCGGTAGTCGCGCTTGAAGAACGCGAACAGGTTGCGTGCCAGATAATCCTGGTCTTCCGGGGTCAGGCTGCCGACGATGCCGCAGTCGATCGCGATGTACTGCGGGCTCCACGGGTTAACGGTGCTGACGAAGATGTTGCCCGGGTGCATGTCGGCGTGGAAGAAACTGTCGCGGAACACCTGGGTGAAGAAGATCTCCACGCCGCGTTCGGCGAGCATTTTCATGTCGGTGCGCTGATCGGCGAGGGTCGCCAGATCGGTCACCTGAATGCCGTAGATGCGCTCCATCACCAGCACTTTCGGCCGGCACCAGTCCCAATAGACTTGCGGCACGTAGAGCAGCGGCGAACCTTCGAAGTTGCGCTTCAACTGGCTGGCGTTGGCCGCCTCGCGCAGCAGGTCGAGTTCGTCGTAGATGGTTTTTTCGTAGTCCTGCACCACGTCCACCGGGTGCAACAGACGCGCGTCGGCTGACAGTTTTTCAGCCGCGCGGGCGAGGATGAACAGCCATGCGAGATCCTGCGCGATGATTGGCTTCAGACCCGGGCGGATCACCTTGACCACCACTTCTTCGCCGGTTTTCAGCTGCGCGGCATGCACCTGTGCCACCGAAGCCGAAGCCAGCGGCTGGACGTCGAAACGGCTGAACACTTCGCTGATCTTCTTGCCGAGCTGCTCTTCGATCAACTTGATCGACAGCTGCGAGTCGAACGGCGGCACGCGATCCTGTAGCAGCATCAGCTCATCGGCGATGTCTTCGGGCAAGAGGTCGCGGCGGGTCGAGAGAATCTGCCCGAACTTGATGAAAATCGGCCCCAGATCCTGCAACGCCAGACGCAATCGCGCGCCTCGGCTCAGCTCCAGCGTCTTGCGCGGGAACCAGCGCCACGGCAGCACGTAACGCAGCGCCAGGAGAAACCAGGGCAGCGGCAGATCGAACAGCAGGTCATCGAGGCGGTAGCGGATCACGACGGACTGGATGCGCAGCAGACGGCGGACGGCGAGCAGCTTCATGCGTTATCGCTTGGGTCGAGGGATCGGGAAAGGCGCTCGAAACGCGCCTCGAGACGTTCCAGATCAAGTTTGATCCGGTCCAGTTCGCTGAACCGCGCTTCGGCTTCGCGCTGCCCGACGAGGGTGCGCGATTCTTCGGCGAGGTATTCGGCGAGGTTCTGGTTGAGGCTGGCAAATCCTTGTTGATACCAGCGCGCGCGGCTGCGCAGATGACCGCCAACCAGTTGCGTGGCAACCGGCCCGAGCCAGCGCGAGAGTTCGTACTCCCAGTCCAGCTCAAGATCCTGCAACACGCCGGCCAGCTCCAGCAGCACGCCGCTGTCGCCATCGAGTTCGACTTCCGGGGCATGCAGCACCGCGGTCTTGTCTTTGCTCAGGGCCAGTTTCAGCAGGCTGGACGCCGGCGCACGCAGGGTGCAATCGACGCCGGTTTCCCAGTGCGAGGCCAGCATCAGGCCTTCATCGCTGGGTAAAATGAACAGCTGCAGCGCCGGACTGCGGCAATCGACGGCAATCACCTTGCCGGTCAAATGCGCCAGCCGCGGCAGCGCCGTGCTGTCGAGACGCAGCACCCGGTTCAGGCCGAGTTCAACGCTGGCGAGCAGCCCGGTGAGCAGCATCAGGGCTTGATGCCGCGGTGCAGGGCGACGATGCCTGCGGTCATGTTGTGATAGGTCACACGGTCGAAACCGGCATCAACCATCATCGACTTCAGGGTTTCCTGATTCGGGTGCATGCGGATCGATTCAGCCAGGTAACGATAGCTTTCCGAGTCGTTGGTGATCAGCTTGCCCATCAGCGGCATGAAAGCGAACGAGTAAGCGTCGTAGGCTTTGGACATCAGCGCGTTGGTCGGCTTGGAGAATTCCAGCACCAGCAGACGACCGCCGGGCTTGAGTACGCGCAGCATCGAACGCAGGGCGTCTTCCTTGTGCGTCACGTTGCGCAGGCCGAAAGCGATCGTGACGCAGTCGAAATGATTGTCCGGGAAAGGCAGTTTTTCTGCGTCGGCCTGGACGAATTCGACGTTGCCCGCCACACCCAGGTCCAGCAGGCGGTCACGGCCGACCTTGAGCATGGATTCGTTGATGTCGGCCAATACCACCTGGCCGGTCGGGCCAACGAGGTGCGAAAACTTTTTGGTCAGGTCACCGGTGCCGCCGGCGATGTCGAGCACGCGATTACCGCTGCGCACGCCCGACAGCTCAATCGCGAAACGCTTCCACAAACGGTGCATGCCGCCCGACAGAAGGTCGTTCATCAAGTCGTACTTGGCGGCTACGGAGTGGAACACCTCAGCGACTTTTTCCGCTTTCTGGCTTTCCGGAACGTTTTTGAAGCCGAAGTGAGTGGTGGGTTCGGCATCGCTGCCTTTGCGCTGATCAGTCATATCGCTGTCACCAAAAGAGAATGCGCGACATTCTAATCCCCAGGGCATGCTTTGTCTTGGAATGGCTAAAGGTAAGATGAGCAACCTTCGGGACGATTTGCCGCAGACGCGGTCAAGATTTACCGACAAGCATTCGTAGCTGTATTCAAAAAGAAGGAGCCACCCAATGGCCAAAATCAGTGTTGAGCGTGCCCACAGCCTGGGCAAGGAAGCCGCCCGCGAGAAGGCCGACAAGCTGGCCAAAAAGCTTAATGAACAATACGGCCTGGAGCCGCAATGGTCAGGCGACGTATTGAATCTCAAGCGCTCGGGTGTGAAAGGCGCGGTGCATGTTGGCGATGACTCGATCCGCGTCGACGTGGAACTGGGCCTGATGATGTCGGCCATGAGCGGCATGATCAAAGCCGAGATTGAGAAAGCCCTCGATAAAGCGCTGGTCTGATCGCGATTTTTCGATAAACCGAGATCTCCTGTGGGAGCGAGCCTGCTCGCGAAAGCGGTGTGTCAGTCGACTCAACTATTGACTGATACGTCGTATTCGCGAGCAGGTTCGCTCCCACATTTGTTTTGGGGTGCCCCTGCTGTTTATGTCAGTTGTTAGGGTGCCGTTTCTAATTTTTCTACTTACTTTGTGCCTGAGCCCGACACTTTCGCGGGCAGTTCCTCAAACCTTCTGCGCGTGAGGTGCACCATGGCCAAAGTAATTTTGAAGAAAAAAATCGACGCTTCGACTTCTGCTCTGAGCGACGTCAAATCCTATGCCCGCAAGATCTGGCTGGCAGGCCTGGGTGCCTACGCCAAGGTTGGCCAGGAGGGCGGCGAGTACTTTCAAGAGTTGATCAAGGCTGGTCAAACTGTTGAAAAGAAAGGCAAAAAGGTCGTCACCGAAAAACTCGAAGCGGCCAATGCCGAAATCGACGAAGCCCGGGATGAAGTCAGTTCTTTCAAAGGTCGCGTCGAAGTTCAGCTCGACAAGGTCGAGAAGGCATTCGACACCCGTGTAGCAAGCGCCTTGAATCGTATCGGCATTCCGTCTAAACATGACGTTGAGACACTCTCTGCTAAGCTCGATGAGCTGACGGCATTGCTCGAACGCGTCGCGCGTAAATCTTAAGGAGAACGGGATGGCTGGTAAAAAGAACACCGATAAAGAAGGCAGCTCGTGGATTGGGAAAGTCGAAGACTACTCCCGCAAAATCTGGCTGGCTGGTTTAGGCGTGTACTCGAAGATCGACACTGACGGCAGCAAGCTCTTCGATACATTGGTCAAAGACGGCGAGAAAGCCGAGAAGCTCACCAAGTCTGCAGTCGGCAAAAAAGTCGATGCCGCCAAGGATTCTGCTTCTTCTGCCAAGTCGCGCATCAGCGGCGTGAAAGATCGCGCGCTGGGCAAGTGGGACGAGCTCGAAGGGGCTTTCGACAAGCGCCTGAACAGCGCGATTTCGCGCCTGGGCGTACCGAGCCGCAATGAGGTCAAGGCCCTGCACAGCAAGGTTGAAACCTTGACCAAGCAGATCGAAAAACTCACCGGCGAGAAGGCACGTCCTGTGGCGGCGAAAACCGCTGCGGCAAAACCGGCAGCTAAAACTGCAGCGGCCAAGCCAGCAGCCAAAACCGCGGCCAAGCCATTGGCCAAAGCGGCTGCCAAACCTGTAGCGAAAGCCAAGGCTGCGGTTAAATCCGTAGCGAAAACGGCGGCCGCCAAACCTGCTGCAAAAGCCGCGGCCAAACCGGTCGCTGCTGCCAAGACCGCTGCCAAGTCGGTTGCCAAACCTGCAGCAAAAGCAGCCGCCAAGCCAGCCGCGAAAACCGCTGCTGCCAAGCCCGCAGCCAAACCGGCTGCAGCGAAGAAGCCGGCAGTGAAAAAACCGGCCGCGCCGAAAGCCGCTGCGCCAAAACCGGCCGCTCCAGCAGCCAAGCCTGCGACCCCGGCAACCCCGGCCAGCGCGTCGAACTCCGCCGCTGCACCGACCCCGGCCGCAACCCCGACTGCTGCATCGACCCCGTCGACGCCAACCAGTCAGTCCTGATTTTCCAGGGCAAAACAAAACGCCCGGCCTGTGAAGGTCGGGCGTTTTTGTTTGTGCGTTTTTAAAGCTTACCCTCATCCCGGCCCTCTCTCAGAGGGAGAGGGCTGGGGTGAGGGGCTTTTGATGTCAGTCATGATCTTCCAGATACTGAAGAGCCATCCGCTCAGTCGCCACCTTCACCGGCGGCAGCAAATGCGGCGCCACCAGCATCATGATCTGGTACACGACCAGGCGAACCTCGCCTTCGCGATCCAGAATCCGCTGATAATCCAGCGAAAACAGCAACGTCATGGTGATCTGCTCCACCAGTTGCCCCAGCGCCTGGGTATCACTGACCAACTGCCCCGAAGCCTTCAACCGCGCCAGCAACGACGCCAGCGTGCGCTTCAACGCATTGAGCAGATGACGAATGCCCTTCGCCAGTTTCGGCAATCGCCCCGCCAGGTTCGACAGGTCCTGAAACAGGAACCGGTACTGCGCCAGCCGCTCGACGATCAAATGCAAAAACAGCCAGTAATCCTCCGGCGCCAGTTCCACGTCCGGCGGTGGATCCAGCAGCGGTGCCAGTTCATTCTGGAAGCGATCGAACAGACCGAGTATCAACGGTTCCTTGCCGTGAAAGTGGTAGTAGAGGTTGCCAGGGCTGATCCCCATTTCGTTGGCAACTTCCATGGTGGAAACGTTCGGCTCGCCCTTTTCGTTGAACAATTGCAGAGCACATTCGAGAATCCGGTCGCGGGTTTTCATCCAGTCTTCTTAGAAAAGTTCGGTTAAGCGTCAGCGCACACGCACGTAAGTACCGGGTGCTGCCTCCATCGGTGGGTAGTTCGGGTTGCCGAGGGTCATCTGGGTTTCGTGCTGGGCGCCCGAGCGCTGCTGAATCCATTCCAGCCACTTCGGCCACCAACTGCCGTCGACGTGTTTGGCGTCGTAGTACCAGGCGCGTGGATCACTGCTCATCTTGCCGTTCTCGACATACGCGGCTTTCGGGTTGCTGGGCGGGTTGAGAATGCTCTGCACATGGCCGCTGTTGGACAGCACGAAACGGCGGTCGCCACCCAGTAACAGGGTCGAGCGATACACCGCATCCCATGGCGTGATGTGGTCGTTCATGCCGGCGACGCTGAAACTGTCGACCGTGACTTTCTGTAGGTCAATCGGCGTGCCGCACACTTCCAGCCCGCCCGGGTGGGTCAGCGGGTTGTGCTTGAAGAAATCCAGCAGGTCGCCGTGCAAGGCTGCCGGCAGACGGGTGTTGTCGTTGTTCCAGTAGAGAATGTCGAAGGCTGGCGGCTCCTTGCCCAACAGGTAATTGTTGACGAAGTAGCTCCAGATCAAATCATTCGGGCGCATCCAGGCGAACACCTTGGCCATGTCGCGACCATCCAGCACGCCTTTTTGATAGGAGCGACGCTTGGCGGCTTCGAGGGTCTGCTCATCGGCAAACAGCGTGGCCGGGGTTTCGATCTGGCTGTCGAGCAGGCTGACCAGGTAGGTGGCGCTGGAGATACGGCGCAATTGCCTCTTGGCCTGCAAATGACCTTGCAGTGCGGCGATGGTCAGGCCGCCGGCACAGGCACCCATCAGGTTGACCTCGCGGGCGCCGGTGATCGCCCGGCACACGTTCATCGCTTCTTCCACGGCCTCGACATAAGTCGACAAGCCCCACTCGCGGTGGCGCACATCCGGGTTGCGCCAGCTGATCATGAAAGTCTGCAGGCCGTTCTTCAGGGCGTACTGCACGAAGCTGTTCTGCGGGCTGAGGTCGAAAATGTAGTATTTGTTGATTTGCGGAGGTACCACCAGCAGCGGCTTGGCGTACTGTTTTTCGCTCATCGGCTTGTACTGGATAAGCTCGAGCATCTCGTTGCGAAACACCACCGAGCCTGGTGTGGTGGCAACCGTTTTACCGACTTCGAAAGCCTGACGGGTCACCTGCCGTGGCAGGCCATCGTTGTGCAGCAGATCATCGAACAAATGACTGAGGCCGCGCACCAGACTGTTGCCGCCGGAGTTGAACAGCTCCTTGATCGCCAGCGGGTTGAGCAGGGTATTGGACGGCGCCACGGCGTCGTTGAGCAGGGTGAAGGCGAAGTGGGCGCGGGCGCGGTCCTCCGGGTTCATGTTGCTGTCGTCGATCCAGCTCTTGACCTGCTTCTGCCAGGCCAGATACGCCTGCAGACTGCGTCGATAAAACGGATTGAGGCTCCACGCCGGATCGGCAAAACGGCTGTCATGCGGATTGGTGGGATGCAGGGTCTCGCCGAGCAGCACGCGACCGAGTTGGCCACCCAGTTTCAGGGCGTGCCTGGCGCTGTGGACCGGGTTGCGCAGACCATGGGCGGCGACGCTGCGCAGCGTCGAGATCAGATCCCGACCGCGCAAACCGGTGATCGCACTTTGTGCGTTGATGAACACGGCCGGGCTTGGCACTACGCCCGTCGCTGGTTTGTCGCGCATGACTCAACACTCCTTCGTCTTCAGGCCAAAAACAAACTCACCGAACCAGAACACCATAGACGCTGTTATGGATTGCTGCCTGCGCGGCGTCCTGCTGCGCACTCTGTGTAAAGCCCTGCATAAAGCCTGCCGCAGCGATCAGCCGCCCAACGGTGACGGGTGCGGGTGCATCACCGCTCGCTGACGTTCCTCCTGGAGGAATTTCATGATGATCGGTGCCACAGCTTCGGCACGGGTAATCAGGAACAGATGGCCGTCATCGATGATGTGCAACTGGGCGTTGGGAATTCGCCAGGCGAGCATGCGCATATTGACCAACGGGATCAGTGGATCGTCGTCGCCGGCCAGCACCAGCGTCGGTTGATTGATCTTGTGCAGCCAGTGAATGCTGGTCCAGCCAAGGCCGGCGAACAGTTGCCAGTAGTAACCGAGCTTGCCCGCCGAACGCACTTTCGCGGCATGGCTGGCAGCCAGCGTTGGGTCGCGGCGAAACGAGCCGCCGTAGATCATCGGCGCGATGCGGATCACATGCGACGGCTGGATGTAGCGCCTGGGGCTGGCCATCATCCACAGCACCTTCGGTTTGCCCGGCACCATCACGGCACCGGCAGCGGTCGCCGCGAGCACCAGCTTCTTGCAGCGCTCGGGGTAGTCGTAGGCGAATTGCTGCGCGAGCGCGCCGCCCCACGACACGCCGATCACATTGACCTGACCGTAGTCGAGGTAATCGAGCATCCGCGACGTCAGTTTGGCCAGGCCAGGAAAACGGTATGGCCGATTGGGCGTCGAGGAGCCGCCGACACCGGGCACGTCGAAGGCGATCACTTCCAGATCCGGGTCCAGCGCCGCGACAAATGGAAACACCAGCTCCAGGTTGGCGCCGATGCCGTTGAAAATCAGCAAGGGCGTCAAGTGAGGCTTGCCGGGGCGTACCGCCGTGCGGAGGGTCTGGCCATCCAGCTCGACGGTACGGAATATGAACGGTTGCGGCATGCGTCAGGCCCTTCGGGTTAGAGTGGAGCAGCTACAAGCCGCAAGCTTCAAGCAGAACTTGCTCAGCTTGCGGCTTGTAGCCTGTGGCTTGCCGCTATCTTTCATGTACGTAAGTGCCCGGCGATGCTTCGCCCGCCGGGTAAGCCTTGTTGCCCAGTTTGGTCGGGGCCTTTTTCAGGTTGCCCGCCCGCTCGGCCTGCCACGCCTGCCAATGCAGCCACCAGGAATCCGTGTGCTTGGTCGAGTTCTCTTGCCAGTCTTCGGCATTCGCGGCCATCTCTTCGCCGGTCATGTATCGGGACTTCGGGTTGCCCGGCGGGTTCAGAATGCTTTGGATATGGCCGCTGCTCGACAACACGAACTCCACTTTGCCACCAAACAATTGCGCCGACTTGTAGCAAGACTTCCACGGGGTGATGTGGTCATTGGTGCCGGCCAGCGAATAGATATCGGCGGTGACCTGCTTGAGGTCGATCGGTGTGCCGCACACTTCCAGTGCATTGGCACGAATCAGTGGATTGTTTTTGAACATCTCGATCAGGTCGCCGTGGAACGCTGCCGGCAACCGTGTGGTGTCGTTGTTCCAGAACAGGATGTCGAACACCGGCGGCTCGTTGCCGAGCAGGTAGTTATTGACCCAGTAGTTCCAGATCAGGTCGTTGGGGCGCATCCACGCGAAGACCTTGGCCATGTCTTTGCCCTCAAGCACACCGGCCTGATACGAATGGCGCTTGGCGGTCTCCAGGGTCTGTTCGTCGACGAACAGGGCGACGTCACTGTCCAGCGTGGTGTCGAGCACGCTGACCAGCAGGGTCAGGGCATTGACCTTGTTCTGGCCGAGCGCCGCATAGTGGCCGAGCAGGGCGGTGCAGGTGATGCCGCCGGAGCAGGCGCCGAGCATGTTGATGTCTTTGCTGCCGGTGATCGCGGTGACCACGTCGACCGCCTCTTTCAGCGCATCGATGTACGTCGACAGGCCCCACTCGCGCTGCGCCTTGGTCGGGTTACGCCAGCTGACAATGAAGGTCTGCACGTTGTTGCGCAGGCAGAAACGCGCCAGGCTCTTGTCCGGGCTCAGGTCGAATACGTAAAACTTGTTGATCTGTGGCGGCACCACCAACAGTGGGCGCTCGTGGACTTGCTCGGTGATCGGCCGGTACTGGATCAGCTCCAGCACGTCGTTGCGAAACACCACGGCGCCTTCAGTCACGCCCAGGCTTTTGCCGACCTCGAACGCGCCCATGTTGACCTGGCTCGGCATGCCGCCGTTGTGCACCAGATCCTTGGCCAGATGGGAGAGGCCGTCGAGCAGGCTTTTGCCACCGGTTTCGAAGAAGCGCTTGACCGCTGCGGGGTTGGCTGCGGTGTTGGTCGGGGCCATGGCCTCGGTCATCAGGTTGATGACGAAGTGGCCACGCGCGATGTCTTTGGGCGACAGGCTGCTGTCGTCGATCCAGGCATGGAGTTCCTTGCGCCACGCCAGATAGGTTTGCAGATAACGTTTGTAGAGCGGGTTCTGGCTCCACGCAGGATCAGCGAAGCGGCGGTCATCGCCTGCCGGTTGCAGTTCGGATTTACCAAACAGCACGTTTTTCAGTTCGAGGCCGAAATGGGTGACGTGCCTGACGCTATGGATCGGTTGTTTGATGGCCTGTTTGAGCACCATACGAGCAGAGGCCAGCAGATCCTTTCCGCGCAGCCCAACGACGGGATTAAGCCCCAAGGTGTTTTCCGAGGCTTGATACTTCAGGTCATCGTTATTCTTGTTACTCATCTACGACGCTCCATTGTCCTGAGACGAGTACCCGGCTATCTGCTGTGCAGTTCCACAGCGATTGCCAGGTACTACTGCTCGGGTGACCGTTAATTCTGCATAGCTGCTTTACAGTCGTAGAGCACTGCAGGGAACTTGCCAGCTCCATTGGTTACCCGAGTTTAATTTTTTTCGCAAGCGGGCCGATCCTCGACGCCACAGCGGAGCATTCAAACAGATGAAGTTAGAAAATGCCCTCTAAAGAGCAGGACCCTCGGACTAGAGCATCAGCTTGACGATTGACTCGTCCGGATCACGGGTTTTACCAGCGGCTTTGAGCTCGGCCAGATAATCGGCCCAGAGTGCGTCATGACGTCGCCCCAGCTCATAGAGATATTCCCAAGTGAACAAGCCACTGTCGTGGCCGTCATCGAAGGTCAGTTTCAGTGCGTAGTGACCGGCCGGTTCCAGCTTGCTCAGACCGACGTTGAGCTTGCCGAATTGCAGGATCGGTTTGCCGTGGCCCTGGACCTCGGCGGAGGGAGAGTGCACACGCAGAAATTCCGCGGGCAGGGTGAACTCCTCGCCGGACGCGTAGGTGAGCGTCAGGGTTTTCGAGGCTTTGTGAAGTTTGATGTCGCTAGGAATCATAGGAAAAGCCTTCAGATGCAAGCTACAAGCGGCAAGCTTAACTCAGCTTGCCGCTCGCGGCTTGCAGCTTGCAGCTTGCAGCTCTACAGAATGTAGCGGGACAGGTCTTCGTTCTGCGCCAATTCGCCGAGGTGGCTGTTGACGTATTCAGCGTCAATCAGGATCACCTTGTCATCGTGACTGCTGGCCAGATCGCCGGCACTGAACGACACCTCTTCCAGCAGGCGCTCGAGCAGCGTGTGCAGGCGACGAGCACCGATGTTCTCGGTCTTCTCGTTGACCTGCCAGGCGATCTCGGCGATGCGCTTGATGCCTTCGGGCTGGAACTCGATGTTCAGGCCTTCGGTTTTCAGCAGCGCGCAATATTGCTCGGTGAGCGAGGCATGCGGTTCGCTGAGGATGCGTTCGAAGTCTTCCGGGCTCAGGGCCTTGAGTTCGACGCGGATCGGCAGACGGCCTTGCAGCTCCGGTACCAGATCGCTCGGCTTGCTCAGGTGGAATGCGCCAGACGCGATGAACAGGATGTGGTCAGTCTTGACCATGCCCAGTTTGGTGTTGACGGTGCAGCCTTCAATCAGTGGCAGCAGGTCGCGCTGCACACCCTCGCGGGACACGTCGACGCCGCCGGAATTACCGCGCTTGGCCACTTTGTCGATCTCGTCGATGAACACGATACCGTGCTGCTCGACCGCTTCGAGGGCCTTGGCCTTCAACTCTTCTTCGTTGACCAGACGCCCGGCTTCTTCGTCGCGCACCAGTTTCAACGCTTCTTTGACCTTGAGCTTGCGCGACTTCTTCTTGCCCTTGCCCATGTTGGCAAACAGGCTTTGCAACTGGTTGGTCATCTCTTCCATGCCCGGGGGCGTGGCGATCTCGATGCCGGCCACTTCGGCGACTTCGATCTCGATTTCCTTGTCGTCCAGCTGACCTTCGCGCAGACGCTTGCGGAACAGCTGACGCGTGTTGGAATCCTGACTCGTCGACTCATCGCTGTTCAAGCCCATGCGGGCCGGCGGCAGCAGTGCGTCGAGGATGCGATCTTCGGCGGCGTCCTCGGCGCGATGGCGAACGCGGGACATTTCCTGTTCGCGCAGCATCTTGATCGCAGCATCGGCCAGATCACGGATGATCGACTCGACGTCACGGCCGACATAGCCGACTTCGGTGAACTTGGTCGCTTCGACCTTGATGAACGGCGCGTTGGCCAGCTTCGCCAGACGACGGGCGATCTCGGTTTTACCGACACCGGTCGGGCCGATCATCAGGATGTTCTTCGGGGTCACTTCAACGCGCAGCTCTTCAGGCAGCTGCATGCGGCGCCAGCGGTTGCGCAGGGCAATCGCGACGGCGCGCTTGGCATCGTCCTGGCCGATGATGTGGCGGTTGAGTTCGTGGACGATTTCGCGGGGAGTCATGGACATAATTTTTGGCGGTCCTCAAGCAGAAAAAAGCCGTGGCACGGGGCCGAGTCAGGCTTCTTCAGCGAGATCCTGCTCCTCAATGGTCTGAGTGTGGTTGGTGAATACACAGATGTCGGCGGCGATACCAAGTGCGGTTTCGACGATTTCGCGAGCCGACAGATCGGTCTTTTTCAGCAGCGCGCTGGCCGCAGCCTGGGCGTAACCGCCACCGGAGCCCATGGCGATCAGGCCGTTTTCCGGTTCGACCACGTCACCGTTGCCGGTGATGATCAGGGATGCATCCTTGTTGGCGACCGCGAGCATGGCTTCGAGGCGGCTGAGGGAACGGTCGGTGCGCCATTCTTTGGCGAGTTCGACAGCGGCGCGGATCAGGTGGCCCTGATGTTTCTCGAGCTGGCCTTCGAAGCGTTCAAACAAGGTGAAGGCGTCGGCGGTGGCACCGGCAAAGCCCGCAATGACCTGGCCGTGGTACAGGCGACGAACTTTCTTTGCGTTGCCTTTCATCACGGTGTTGCCGAGAGAAACCTGGCCGTCGCCGCCCATGACGACTTTGCCGTGGCGGCGGACTGAAACGATGGTGGTCAAGGGAAGAGTCTCCACGCAGCGGGGCGAAAATGCCTATGCCCATTCATATGGGGGTGGCGCGGAGGATTTCAACTGCGGGGCGGGAGAGGGGACGAGCGGTGGTGTGCCTGTTGCAGGCTTTAGTGTTTGTCGGTGCGCCTTCGCGAACAGGCTCGCTCCCACAGGATTTACCCTGGCCCTGTGGGAGCGAGCCTGCTCGCGAAGAACGATGACGCGGTGCTACTGGCGAAATCAGCGGCTCTGGCGTTGTTGTAACAACAGGTTGCTGAAGCCGCTGCCGGCCAGTTGTTTTTGCGCCGTGGTCAGCTGTTCACGGTTGCTGAACGGGCCGACCAGTACGCGATACCAGGTCTCATCTTTCACCGTACCCGACTCAACCGCCACCGCCTGGCCGAGCAAAATGATCTGCGCCCGAACCTTGTCCGCATCCGCCTCTTTGCGGAACGAACCGGCCTGGAGGAAGAATTTGGTCACCGGCGCTGCTTTCACCGGAGGTGCCGGCGGCGGGGTAATGCCTGCCAGTGCGGCCTGAGCCCGCGCAGTGTCGATTTTTGCTGCTTCCGCCGGGGTGACCGGTGTTGTCGGCACTTGCGGCGTCGGCAGGGTTTTCTCCGGTACGGCGTCCGCCGGCACGATCACTTCCGATTCCGGCAGCAGGGTGTAGAAGTCGTACTTCGGCTTCACCGGTTGCGTCGGGCTCGGCGGGGTCTTGTTGGCTTCGGCGATTTTCGCTTTCTGCTGTTGCTCGACCTTCTCGCGCTTGACCGTGTCGCTGCCTTTGCCAGGCTCCAGCTTCATCAGGAACACGATGAACGCACCGACCGTCAGGCCGATGGCCATCCACAGCCAACCCGGGATCGGCTGCTTCGCAGGCGCCTGGTAACGGCTGGCGCCACGTTTGGGGGCAGGTTTTTTCTTGGCAGCCAACTTACATACGCTCCAGAGTTTCCAGACCCAACAGCTCCAGGCCTTGCTTGAGGGTGCGACCGGTCAACGCGGCCAGACGCAGACGGCTCTGCATCTGGGCCGGGGTTTCGGCGGTGAGGATCGGGCAGTTCTCGTAGAAGCTCGAGAACAGGCCGGCGACGTCGTACAGGTAGGTGCAAAGAATGTGCGGCGTGCCTTTATCGGACACGTTGTTCAGCACTTCGCCGAACTGCGCCAGCTTGGCTGCGAGCTCATGTTCATGTGCCGCTTCGAGGACGATCTGGCCGTCGACTTCGCTGAAATCCTTGCCCAGTTTGCGGAATACACCGGCCACACGGGTGTAGGCGTACAGCAGATACGGCGCGGTGTTGCCTTCGAAGTTGAGCATCAAATCGAAGTTGAAGCTGTAGTCGCTGGTGCGGTGTTTGGACAGGTCGGCGTATTTCACCGCACCGATGCCGACGACCTTGGCGATGTTGCGCAGCTCGTCTTCGGCAAGCTCCGGGTTCTTCTCCTTCACCAGGTTGTAGGCGCGGTCCTGAGCTTCGGTCAGCAGATCGATCAGCTTCACGGTGCCGCCGTCACGGGTCTTGAACGGACGGCCATCGGCGCCGTTCATGGTGCCGAAGCCCATGTGCTCCATTTCCATCGGATGGGTCACGAAACCGGCCTTGCGTGCCACGGCAAACACTTGCTGGAAGTGCAGCGCCTGACGCTGATCGACGAAGTACAGCGCGCGGTCGGCTTTCAGTTTGCCGCTGCGATAGCGCACGGCTGCCAGGTCAGTGGTGGCGTACAGGTAGCCGCCGTCAGCCTTGACGATGATCACCGGCAGCGGGTCGCCGTCGGCGTTCTTGAACTCGTCGAGGAACACGCACTGGGCGCCGTTGCTCTCGACCAGAATGCCGGCCGCTTTCAGGTCGTTGACCACATTGATCAGGTCGTCGTTGTAGGCGCTTTCGCCCATCACGTCGGCCATGGTCAGTTTGACGTTGAGCAGTTCGTAGATCTTCTGGCAGTGCGACAGCGAGATGTCCTTGAACTTGGTCCACAGCGCCAGGCACTCGGCGTCGCCGGCCTGCAACTTGACCACCAGGCCACGGGCGCGGTCGGCGAATTCGGCGGACTCGTCGAAACGCTGCTTGGCGGCGCGGTAGAAGTTTTCCAGGTCCGACAGTTCGTCGCTGGTGATCGGGTTCTCTTGCAGATAGGCCATCAGCATGCCGAACTGGGTGCCCCAGTCGCCAACGTGGTTCTGACGGATCACTTCGTCGCCGAGGAATTCAAGTACGCGCGCCACGCCATCGCCAATGATGGTCGAGCGCAAGTGGCCGACGTGCATCTCTTTGGCCAGGTTCGGCGCAGACAGGTCGACCACGGTGCGCTGCGCAGGACCTGCCTTGCGCACGCCGACATGGGCGTCGGCCAGGGCAGCGTCGAGTCGCGAAGCCAGCGCCTGAGTGTTCTGGAAGAAGTTGATGAAGCCCGGACCGGCGATTTCGGCCTTGGTGACGTTCTCGTCAGCCGGCAACGCAGCGATGATTTTTTCCGCCAGATCGCGCGGCTTCATGCCTGCAGGCTTGGCCAGCATCATGGCGATGTTGCTGGCGAAGTCGCCGTGAGTCTTGTCACGCGCGTTCTCCACCTGAATCGCCGGCGTCAGGCCTTCAGGCAACACACCTTCGTTGACGAGTTGGGTGAGGGCTTGTTGGATCAGCTGGCGAATGGTGTCTTTCATGGTCTTCTCTTTCGACCGCAAGCGCGGCGGCGCATCGATGCGCGGGTGGAAAAACTGGGCATTATCCGTTGCGAAGACGGGCTTGCCAACCTTAGCAGGCAGCTTATGGATATGTGGTGACAAATAGACCGCTTTCGCGAGCAGGCTCGCTCCCACATTGGATCTGCGGCGTTTATACATTATGTGTCTGGCATCAATCCCTTGTAGGAGCGAGCCTGCTCGCGAAGGTGATCTTCAGGTCAATACAAATCGACCGGATCGACATCTAAAGACCAACGCACCGCCCGCCCGCTCGGCATCTGCTCCAGGACCAGCAACCAACTGGCCAGCAGCCGATGCAGCGGTGCCCGCGCTGTCGCCTGCAGCAGCAACTGCGCGCGATAACGCCCGGCACGCCGCTCCATCGGCGCCGGCACCGGCCCAAGCAGTTCAATCCCGTTCAGCCCCTGCTCGACCAGTAAACGCTCCGCCTCGCTGCACGCCTCATCGAGAAAACCTTCGGCCTGCCCCGGCTTGTGCGCTTCGGCACGCAGCAGCGCCAAATGCGCGAACGGCGGCAGGCCGGCGGCGCGGCGCTCGCTCAAGGCCTGTTCGGCAAAGGCGAAATAGCCCTGTTCGGTCAGTTGCACCAATAAAGGATGGTCGGCGAGGTGGGTCTGAATGATCACCTTGCCAGGCTCTTCGGCCCGGCCGGCCCGTCCGGCGACCTGCACGATCAGCTGCGCCATGCGCTCGCTGGCGCGGAAGTCGCCGGAGAACAAACCACCGTCGGCATCGAGAATCGACACCAGCGTCACCCGCGGGAAATGGTGCCCCTTGGCCAACATCTGCGTGCCGACCAGAATGCAGGGCTGGCCCTTCTGGATCGTCGCGAACAGCTGATTCATCGCGTCCTTGCGCGACGTGCTGTCGCGGTCGACCCGCAGCACCGGGTAATCCGGAAACAGAATCGCCAGGCGTTCCTCTGCGCGCTCGGTACCGGCGCCGACCGGGCGCAGATCGACCTTGTTGCACTTCGGGCATTGGCGCGGCGTGCGCTCGACGTAGCCGCAATGGTGGCAGCGCAATTCGCCGTGGCGCTGGTGCACCGTCATCCGCGCATCGCAGCGTGAACATTCGGACATCCAGCCGCAATCGTGACAAAGCAGCGTTGGTGCAAAACCGCGACGGTTGAGGAATACCAGCACCTGTTGCCCATTTGCCAGGGTCTGGCCAATGGCTTGCTGCATCGGCCCGGAAATCCCGCTGTCCAGTGGGCGGCTTTTCACATCCAGGCGCAGGAAGCGCGGTTGCTTGGCACCGCCGGCGCGTTCGTTCAGGCGTAGCAGGCCATAACGGCCGGTGTAGGCGTTGTGCAGGCTTTCCAGCGAAGGCGTGGCGGAGCCGAGGACAATCGGGATGTTTTCCTGCCGCGCGCGCACCAGCGCCAGATCACGGGCGTGGTAGCGCAAGCCTTCCTGCTGCTTATAGGAGCCGTCGTGCTCTTCGTCGATGATGATCAGCCCCGGATTCTTCATCGGGGTGAACAGCGCCGAGCGGGTGCCGATAATAATGTCGGCCTCGCCGTCGCGGGCGGCGAGCCAGGCTTCGAGGCGCTCGCGATCATTTACGGCCGAGTGGATCAGGGCGATCCGCGCGTTGAAACGTTGTTCGAAGCGCGCCAGCGTCTGCGGACCGAGGTTGATCTCCGGGATCAGCACCAGCGCCTGTTTGCCGGCCTCGAGGGTTTCGCGGATCAGCTGCAAATAGACTTCGGTCTTGCCGCTACCCGTGACGCCGGCCAACAGGAACGCGTGATAACTGTCGAAGCCTGCGCGAATCGCCTCATACGCGGCGCGCTGCTCGGGGTTGAGCGGCAGCTCCGGTTGCGCCAGCCAATGTTCATGGCGTGCGCCGGGTGCATGGCGGCGGATCTCGACTTGCACCAGATTTTTCGCCAGCAGCAGATCGAGGCTGTCCTTGCTCAGCATCAGTTTGCTCAGCAACTGATGGGCGACGCCGTGAGGGTGTTGGGCCAGCGTGGTCAAGGCTTCACGCTGACGCGGCGCCCGGGCGATGCGCGGATCATCGACGCTGGCGCCCGGCATTACCGACCAGAAGCGCTCCTGTCGGGCTTCGGCCAGTTCACCCTGACGCAATAGCACCGGCAGCGCCCAGCTCAAGGTGTCGCCGAGGCTGTGCTGATAATACTGGGATGTCCAAAGGCACAGCTTGAACAGCGCTGGCGGCAGTGGCGGGGTGGCGTCGAGCAGGGCCAGCGCCGGTTTGAGTTTCTCCACCGGCACTTCGCTGGTGTCGGTCACCTCCACCAGAATCCCGATCATCTCGCGTCGGCCAAACGGCACCCGCAGGCGCATGCCCGGCTGCAACTGCGCGCGCAGTACGCCGGCCGGCGCCCGATAGTCGAACAGGCGGCGCAAAGGCGAAGGCAGGGCGAGGCGCAGAATGGCGTCGGGCACGCGGGGGGATCTCGATCAGCAGACGATTAAAAGGACTGGGCACATAACCTGTGGAGCGAGCTTGCTCGCGAAAGCGGTGTGTCAGGCGGCGAAAATGCTGGCTGATAGATCGTCTTCGCGAGCAGGCTCGCTCCCACAGGGACAGCGCAATGGGTCGGGAGCCTAGCAGACGGTCGGTTCTGTGTCCTCCATCAGGAAAGCGTTCAATGCTGACGAGCGGTAACGCAGCATGATGTCAACGGCCGCCGTCAGCATTGAACAGCTTTTCTGATGGAGGGCACCCGGGACAGCTTGCGTGATTGCAAAGGTCTGGTAGAATCCGCGGCCTAATTACGTGCGGTATTCAACAATAGTGTTGGATGGCGGCACGCTAGCTGAGGAAGACACCATGAAAGCTGATATCCACCCGAATTACCCAGTCATCGCTGTTACCTGCAGCTGTGGCAACAAGTTTGAAACCCGTTCGACCTTCGGCAAAGCTCTGCCAATCGACGTGTGCAACGAATGCCACCCGTTCTACACCGGTAAGCAAAAGACTCTGGACACTGGCGGCCGCGTTCAGCGCTTCGCAGACCGTTTCGGTGCTTTCGGCAAGAAACCTGCTGCTGCAGAGTAAGGTTGAAGAGCCCGGTGGGCTTTTCCTCGCTGCTGAAAAAGGCGTCCCTCGCGGGCGCCTTTTTTATGCCTGCGATTTGGCTTTCCACCGCGCTTGCGTACTGCCCGACACCCTCCGGACTGACGCAAGTCGCCGTGCAGCGCGTGGTCGATGGCGACACCTTGCGCCTGAGCGACGGCCGCAGCGTACGGATGATCGGCCTCAATACGCCTGAACTCGGCAAGCAGGGTCGCAGCGACGAGCCATTCGCCATTGCTGCGCGTAAACGCCTGGAAGCGCTGGTGGCTGACAGCGGCGGGCGCGTCGGCGTGCTTCCCGGCAAAGAGTCAAAAGACCATTACGGCCGTACGCTGGCCCACCTCTACAGTGCCAGCGGCGCCAACCTCGAAGCGCAAATGCTCGCCGATGGCCTGGGTTTCCAGGTCGCGGTGGCGCCGAATGTCGATCTTGTTGCCTGTCAGCAAGCGGCTGAACGCGAAGCGCGACAGGCGGGTCGAGGCCTCTGGCGGCAATCACCTGTACTGAAAGCAGAGCAGATCCAGCGCTCGGGTTTCGCCGTGGTCAGTGGCCGTGTGAGCAAAGTGCAGCGCAATCGCGGTGGAATCTGGATCGAGTTGCAGGACTCGCTTGTATTGCGTGTTGCACCCAATCTGGTCAGACAATTCGACAATGCCCGCTTGCAGGCGCTGAAGGGCAAGCAAATCGAGGCGCGTGGCTGGGTGGTCAATCGTTCGCGGCGCGGTGGGTTGAAACCGGGTCAGCCGCGTTGGCTGCTGCCACTGACCGATCCTGCCATGCTGCAGAGCGCACGCTGAATAAAAATTGTAGACATTTTTTCTGTCGATTGTGAACAGTCAAGCCCTTGTGCGCCGTGGCTCTTGGCCCAAAGTCGTAGGGCAGGGCGCTTGACAGGGGTGACCGCTCAGTCTTGTGGGGACTTTGCGAGGCGCGTATCCTCGCTGACCAGTCTGTCCAACAGTAAAAAAGCGGAATGCCAAAATGTCTGATCTGAAAACTGCCGCTCTCGAATACCATGCTCATCCTCGTCCAGGGAAGCTGAGTGTCGAGCTCACCAAGGCCACTGCTACCGCCCGCGACCTGTCGCTGGCCTACAGCCCCGGCGTAGCTGAACCAGTGCGCGAGATCGCTCGCGATCCTGAACTGGCCTACAAGTACACCGGCAAGGGCAACCTGGTTGCAGTCATTTCCGATGGCACCGCGATTCTCGGCCTGGGTAACCTCGGCCCATTGGCATCCAAGCCCGTCATGGAAGGTAAAGGCGTGCTGTTCAAGCGCTTCGCCGGCATCGACGTTTTCGACATCGAAGTCGACTCCGAAAGCCCGCAAGCCTTCATCGACACCGTCAAGCGTATCTCCATCACCTTCGGTGGCATCAACCTGGAAGACATCAAGGCCCCTGAGTGCTTTGAGATCGAACGTGCTCTGATCGAGCAGTGCGACATTCCGGTATTCCACGATGACCAGCACGGCACCGCGATCGTGACCGCTGCGGGCATGATCAACGCCCTGGAAATTGCTGGCAAAACCCTGCCGGAAGCGAAGATCGTCTGCCTGGGCGCCGGCGCTGCCGCCATCTCCTGCATGAAGTTGCTGGTGAGCATGGGCGCAAGCATCGAAAACATCTTCATGGTTGACCGTACCGGCGTGATCCACTCCGGCCGTGACGACCTGAACCAGTACAAAGCCGTGTTCGCCCACGCTACTGACAAGCGCAGCCTGGCTGACGCGCTGCAAGGCGCTGACGTATTCGTCGGTCTGTCCGGCCCGAACCTGCTGAGCGCTGAAGGCCTGCTGTCGATGGCGGCAAATCCGATCGTGTTCGCGTGCTCGAACCCGGATCCGGAAATCTCCCCGGAACTGGCTCACGCTACCCGTAGCGACGTGATCATGGCGACCGGCCGTTCGGACTACCCGAACCAGGTCAACAACGTTCTGGGCTTCCCGTTCATCTTCCGTGGTGCCCTGGACGTTCGCGCCAAGCGCATCAACGAAGAAATGAAAGTGGCTGCCGCCAACGCCCTGCGCGAACTGGCCAAACTGCCAGTGCCTCAGGACGTGTGCGATGCCTACGGTGGTGCTCCGCTGGCATTCGGTCGTGAGTACATCATTCCGAAGCCAATGGACAAGCGCCTGATCACCCTGATCTCCGACGCTGTGGCCAAAGCCGCAATCGAGACCGGTGTGGCAACCCTGCCGTATCCGAAGAACTACCCGCTGAAAAGCGTGGATGACGTGTTCAACGGCTAAGCTGTTGTAGCGCTTCAAGCAAAAGCCCCGGTTCGTTATGAGTCGGGGCTTTTTTGTGGCTGGGGGGTTTGTGTTCCATATCTGGAGCAGCCCTCTCCCAGAGGTAGAGGGGACCGACCGTGGGATTTTTGAAAGCTACGCCGACCTGGAAGCACTGTGTTGAATCCATAATCGACTCGGTCGTTCAGGTCGATGTATGAAGCCAGACACCTCGGTCGGCTCCCTCTACCTCCGGGAGAGGGCTGGGGTGAGGGGGTGGATTTCTGTAGAGCCCCAATGTCCAGCCAGCAAGTATAAAAAAGCCCCGCACTTCTGACGAAGGCGGGGCTTTTCAATGTGCACCGGGATCAGAACAGATCGATCGGCGCCTGCTCATCCGCTGGCAGCGGACTGCCCGGTACTGAGCCATTCCCCAGCTCATTCACCGATGGCGGCGTGTCTTCTGCCTTGAACAGCTCGAAGTAAGCACCCGGCGTGCTCGGCGTCGCCGCGCGACCACTGGCCGGGTCCACCCGCAGGCTCAGCAGACCTTCCGGCTCAGGCTGCACGTGGGGCGGCTTGTCCTTGAGGGCGGCCGCCATATAGTTCATCCAGATCGGCAGTGACACAGTGCCGCCGAACTCGCGGCGACCGAGGCTTTCCGGCTGATCGAAACCGGTCCAGACCGTGGTCACGTAGTCGGCGTTGTAGCCGGAGAACCACGCATCTTTCGATTCGTTGGTCGTACCGGTTTTACCGGCGATGTCGCTGCGGCCCAAGGCTAGCGCACGACGCCCCGTGCCGCGCTTGATGACGTCCTGCAGCATGCTGTTGAGGATGTATGTCGTGCGAGCGTCGACGATACGCTCAGCGACTGCCGGCGTTTGCGGCACTGCAGCGCTGCCCGGTGCTTCGCCCGGCACCGGCGCGGCGTTGACGGTAAACGATTCAGTGGCCGGCGCCGCGAGGCCATCAGTGGTTGAGGTGCCCTGCGGAACGGTCGGCGGATTGGCGACGAACAGCGTGTCGCCATTGCGGCTTTCGATCTTGTCGATGATGAACGGCGTGATCTTGTAGCCGCCGTTGGCGAACGTGGCCCAACCGGTGGCGATCTCCATCGGCGTCAGCGTTGCGGTACCCAGCGCCAGCGACAGGTTCGGCGGCAGGTCCTGCTTGTTGAAGCCGAAGCGGGTGATGTAGTCGATGGTCTTGCCTACGCCCATTGCTTGCAGCAGGCGGATCGAAACCAGGTTACGCGACTTGTACAGCGCTTCACGCAAGCGGATCGGCCCGAGGAAGGTGTTGGTGTCGTTCTTCGGGCGCCAGACCTTGTCCAGGTACTCGTCGACGAACACGATGGGGGCGTCGTTGACCAGCGTGGCGGCGGTGTAACCGTTGTCCAGCGCAGCGCTGTAGACGAACGGCTTGAAGCTCGAGCCCGGCTGACGCTTGGCCTGCATGGCGCGGTTGTAATTGCTCTGCTCGAAAGCAAAACCGCCGACCAGCGAGCGGATCGCGCCGTTCTGTGGATCCAGCGACACCAGCGCGCCTTGCGCCTGGGGAAGCTGGCTGAACTTCAGCGAATTGTCTTTCTGGCGCTGCACACGAACCAGATCACCGATCTGTGCAACGTCCGACGGTTGGCGCGGGTTGGCGCCCATGCTGTTGGTATTAAGGAACGGCCGCGCCCATTTCATGGTGTCCCACGCGACATGTTCTTCGCCAGTGCGGGTCAGCACTTGCAGGCCATTCTTGTCGACCTGAGTGACGATGGCCGGCTCAAGGCTGCTGATGGTGCGTTGTTTGGTCAGCTCGGTGGCCCATGCTTCGCGGGTCTTGCCCGGCAGGCGCGATTCGGGGCCACGGTAGCCGTGACGCTGATCGTAGGTCATCAAGCCTTCATGCAGCGCGGTGTTGGCCATTTCCTGCAGGTTGCTCGGCACCGTGGTGGTGACCCGAAAACCCTCGGTATAGGCGTCGCTGCCATAGCGGCCGACCATTTCGGCACGGGCCATTTCGGCAATGTACGGTGCGTTCACTTCCGGGGTGGGCACGTGATAGCTGGCGTTCAGAGGCTCGTTGATCGCCGCTGTGTACTCAGGCTCGGTAATCTTGCCGAGCTTGTACATGCGCCCCAGGATCCAGTCGCGACGCTCTTTGCTGCGCGCCGGGTTGGCAAGCGGATTGAAGCGTGAAGGGGCTTTCGGCAGGCCGGCGATCATCGCCATCTGCGCCAGGCTGACGTCGCGGATCGACTTGCCGTAATACACCTGCGCCGCCGCCTCGATGCCGTAAGCGCGGTTGCCCAGATAGATCTTGTTCACGTACAGCTCAAGGATCTCGTCCTTGGTCAGTTGCCGTTCGATCTGCAAGGCCAGAAGAATTTCAGTGGCTTTGCGCGAGAAGCTGCGTTCGCTGGAGAGGAAGAAGTTCTTCGCCACCTGCATGGTGATGGTGCTGCCGCCGGACTGAATGTGACCGCTCTTGACCAGTTGGGTCGCGGCACGCATCAGGCTGCTCGGATCGACGCCGTAGTGGTTGGCGAAGTTGTCGTCTTCAGCACTTAGTAACGCATTAATGAAATTGGGGGGAATGTCGGCGAAACGGATCGGAGTACGGCGCATTTCGCCAAACTCTGCGATCAACTTGTCGTCGCTGCTGTAGACCCGCAGGGGAATCTGCAACTGAATGCTTCGCAGAGCCTCCACAGACGGCAAACCCGGACTAAGGTAAAGATAAGCGCCGCTGAGACCTAAAAGCAGTCCGCAGAAAACGGCGACGATGGACCAACCGAAAAATTTCAGCAGACGAATCAAGGCTTTTGGATATCCAGGGCAAAAAATGAATTTGGCGACGGGGTTCCGGCTACACACAGAACTGTCCGCGCAGGCAGTAAAAAGCGGAAAAAATCGCTGGGCATTATAAGCACTTTTCTGCTGGGGGCGTCATTTGCGCTTCTGTCAAGACGGGGTGAAGGAACGCAATGTGTATTACAGAGTCCGTAACTCACGGAAAGTCATAGGGAATTGGTAGTGCTGGGACTCTTCAATAAAAAGACCAATGCGTTACTGGGGATCGACATCAGCTCCACGTCCGTGAAGCTGCTGGAACTTAGTCGTCATGGTGATCGCTACCGGGTCGAGGCTTATGCGGTTGAGCCGCTGCCACCGAACGCCGTGGTCGAGAAAAACATCGCCGAACTCGAGGGTGTGGGCCAGGCCTTGACCCGGGTGCTGGGCAAGGCACGCACCGGGCTGAGAAGCGTGGCGGTGGCAGTGGCCGGTTCAGCGGTGATTACCAAGATCATCGAGATGGACGCCGGGCTTTCCGACGACGAACTGGAAAACCAGCTCAAGATTGAAGCCGACCAATACATTCCCTATCCGCTGGACGAAGTCGCCATCGACTTCGAGGTTCAGGGTGTGTCGCCGCGCAACCCCGAGCGGGTCAACGTGTTGCTGGCTGCCTGTCGCAAGGAAAACGTCGAAGTCCGTGAAGCGGCACTGGCGCTGGCCGGGTTGACCGCGCGCGTGGTGGACGTCGAAGCGTACGCGCTGGAGCGCTCGTTCGGCTTGCTCGCCACGCAGCTGGCGGCTTCTCAAGAGCGCTTGACCGTGGCTGTGGTCGACATCGGCGCCACCATGACCACCCTCAGCGTCCTGCACAACGGCAAGATCATCTACACCCGTGAGCAGTTGTTCGGCGGCCGGCAACTGACCGAGGAGATCCAGCGTCGCTATGGCCTGACCGTCGAGCAGGCGGGGCTGGCAAAGAAGCAGGGCGGTCTGCCCGACGATTACGTCAGCGAGGTGTTGCAGCCGTTTCGCGAGGCGCTGGTGCAGCAGGTATCGCGTTCGTTGCAGTTTTTCTTCGCTTCCGGCCAGTACAACGCGGTCGACCATATTCTGCTCGCTGGCGGCACGGCATCGGTGCCGGGGCTGGATCGGCTGATCGAACAGCGCCTGGATACTCCGACCCAAGTGGCCAATCCGTTTGCCAATATGGCCCTGAGCAGCAAGGTCAACGCCGGGGCGCTGGCCAGTGACGCGCCGGCCTTGATGATCGCCTGCGGGCTCGCGCTCAGGAGTTTCGACTGATGGCGCGGATCAACCTTTTACCCTGGCGCGAGGAGCGCCGCGAAGAGCGGCGCAAACGCTTCTTGCTGGCGCTGACCGGCGTGGTGGTCGGTTCGATCGGCGCGGTGTTCATTGCCGATCAGATCATCAGCGCGGCCATCGCCCGGCAAGCGGCGCGCAACGACTACATCGGCAAGCAGATTGCCGTGGTCGACGAACGCATCAAGCAGATCAGCGAACTCAAGGCCCATCGCCAGCAGCTGGTCGAGCGTATGCGCATCATTCAGGACTTGCAGGGCAACCGGCAGGTCAGCGGACGAATCTTCGATCAACTGGCGCGCACATTGCCCGACGGTGTGTATTTCACTGACGTGAAGATGGTCGGTAAAACCTTGTCGATCAGCGGTGCGGCGGAGTCGAACAACCGCGTCTCCGAGCTGATGCGCAATCTGGATGCGTCCGACTGGTTTGATGCGGCGAGCCTCACTGAAGTCAAAGCGACCAGTGCCGATCAGGTGGAGCAAACCAACGTCTTTCAGCTGACCGTTCGTCAGACCCAGCCGAAGATTGTGGAGGGCGAGCAATGAAGCCTTCCGAGTGGCTGGAGAGTCTGCGCAACATCGACTTCAACGATCTGGACACCAGCAACATCGGGTCGTGGCCGGGCGCGGTCAAAGCCATCGCCGGAGCGCTGTTGATGGTGCTGGTATTGGCGTTTGGCTATAACTTTTTCATCAGTGACACGCAAAACCAGCTGCAGCTCAAGCGCGAAGAAGAGGCCACGCTGAAGGAACAGTTCGCCAGCAAAGCGCGCATATCCGCCAACCTGGATCTGTACACCCAGCAGATGAAGGAGATGGAAAACTCCTTCGGCGTACTGCTGCGTCAGTTGCCCAGTGACACCGAAGTACCGGGCTTGCTGGAAGACATCACGCGAACGGGTTTGGGCAGTGGTCTTGAGTTCGAGGAAATCAAACTGCTGCCGGAGATTACCCAGCCGTTTTACATCGAGCTACCGATCCAGATTACCGTCACGGGTGCCTATCACGACCTCGCCACATTCGTCAGTGGTGTGGCCGGGTTGCCTCGCATCGTGACCCTGCATGACTTCGAACTGGCCCCTGCCAGCAAAGAAGGTGGGTCGAAGTTGCGCATGAGCATCCTCGCCAAGACCTACCGCTACAACGACAAGGGGCTGCAAAAATGACCCCGATACGTTGTTGCGCCGGGTTGATGGCACTGCTGGCATTGAGCGGTTGTGGTGCCAGCAATGACTTCAGCGACCTCGACGCCTACATGAATGAAGTGCGCTTGCGTCCGGCAGGCAAGATTGAACCAACACCCACATTCCGGTCTTACCCTGCATTCAGTTACAGCGCTGCCAACCTGCGCAGTCCGTTCTCGCGTCAGGTGCGCGTCGATCTGGCCGGGCAGAGGCGTGGTTCGCGCAACGTCAAGCCCGACCCTGGTCGGGTCAAGCAATACCTCGAAGGTTTCAACATCGAGCAGTTCGAGATGGTCGGCACGATTGCCAATGCTTCCGGTTCCTTCGCGCTATTGCGTGGCGCCGGCGGGGTGCATCGCCTGAAGGTCGGCGATTACCTGGGGCGCAACGATGGGCGCATCGTGGCCATCAATGCGACCCAGGTCGATGTGGTCGAAATTGTGCCCGACGGTGAAGGCGCCTGGCTGGAACGTCCGCGCACCATTCCTTTGAAAGAGCATTCATAGTGGAAGTCGAATAATGAACAGGATTTTCTCCACCCTCGGTTTTTCGCTATGGATAGCGCTGTTGTCACCGATGGTACAGGCGGCCAACTTGAAGGCGCTGGATGTGGCAGCGTTGCCCGGTGATCGCGTCGAACTGAAGCTGTCGTTCGACGGCCCGCCGCCGCAGCCCAAGGGTTACACCACTGAGTCACCGGCGCGAATTGCGCTGGACTTGCCCGGTGTGGCCAGTCAGTTGGCGAGCAAAAATCTCGATCTGGGCAGTGGCAATGCGCGCACGGCCACGGTGGTTGAAGCCAAGGACCGCACGCGGCTGATTGTCAGCCTCACGCAATTGGCGCCTTACGACACACGGGTTGAAGGCAACTATCTGTTCGTGGTGGTTGGTCAGGGCGCGCCGGCCAGGGCGCCGCGACCGGCAGTGGCGGCACCACGCGCGGCGACTACTGCTGCGCCCGCCAAGGCGTTCGTGGCGAAATCCCGGGTCATTCGTGGTGTGGATTTTCAGCGCGGCACTGCGGGCGAGGGCAATGTCGTCATCGACCTGTCCGACCCGACCATCGCCCCGGATATCCAGGAGCATGACGGCAAGATCATCCTCAGCTTCGCCCGTACGCAATTGCCGGAAAAGCTGCGGGTGCGTCTCGACGTGAAGGATTTCGCCACGCCAGTGCAATTCGTCAACGCCGGCGTAACCGGTGATCGCACGGTCATTACCGTCGAGCCCAGCGGCACCTTTGACTATTCCACGTTCCAGACCGATAACAAACTGACCGTCAGCATCCGTCCGATGACCGTCGACGACCTGCAAAAACGCAACGCCGATCGTCAGGCCTATGTCGGTGAAAAGCTCTCGCTGAATTTCCAGGACATTGACGTGCGCTCGGTGCTGCAACTGATCGCCGACTTCACCAACCTCAATCTGGTGGCGAGCGACACGGTGCAGGGCGGCATCACCTTGCGTTTGCAAAACGTGCCGTGGGATCAGGCGCTGGATCTGGTGCTGAAGACCAAAGGCCTGGATAAACGCAAAATCGGTAATGTGCTGCTGGTGGCCCCGGCTGATGAAATTGCCGCGCGCGAACGTCAGGAGCTGGAGTCGCAGAAGCAGATCGCCGAACTGGCGCCGCTGCGTCGTGAGCTGTTGCAGGTGAACTATGCCAAGGCTGCGGACATCGCCAAGTTGTTCCAGTCGGTGACCAGCGCCGAGGCCAAGATCGACGAGCGTGGATCAATCACTGTCGACGAACGGACCAACAACATCATTGCCTACCAGACTCAGGATCGTCTCGACGAGCTGCGGCGGATCGTGGCGCAACTGGATATTCCAGTGCGTCAGGTGATGATCGAGGCGCGCATCGTCGAGGCCAACGTCGATTACGACAAGAGTCTGGGGGTGCGCTGGGGCGGCTCGATCCAGAACAAGGGCAACTGGAATGCTTCCGGGGTCAACGGTTCATCGACCACCATCGGCACGCCGGGCAGCACCAGTACCAACTCGCCGTTCGTCGACATGGGGACTGTCGGCAATACTTCCGGGATCGGTATCGCGTTCATTACCGACAACGTTTTGCTCGATCTGGAGCTGACGGCCATGGAGAAGACCGGCAACGGTGAAATCGTTTCGCAGCCCAAAGTGGTCACCTCCGACAAAGAGACCGCGAAGATCCTCAAAGGCACCGAGATTCCTTACCAGGAAGCCAGCTCCAGTGGCGCCACGTCGGTGTCGTTCAAGGAGGCTTCGCTGTCGCTGGAAGTGACCCCGCAGATCACCCCGGATAACCGCATCATCATGGAGGTCAAGGTCACCAAGGACGAACCGGATTACCTGAACAAAGTGCAGGATGTACCGCCGATCAAAAAGAACGAGGTCAACGCCAAAGTGCTGGTCAATGATGGCGAAACCATCGTGATTGGCGGTGTTTTCTCAAATACTCAGAGCAAGGTCGTAGATAAGGTGCCATTTCTTGGCGATGTGCCGTATCTTGGCCGCCTTTTCCGGCGTGATGTGGTTTCGGAGAAAAAATCCGAGCTGCTGGTATTTCTCACTCCGCGTATCATGAATAACCAGGCGATTGCTGTGAGTCGTTGATTCTGTGCGAAATTTGATTCTTGTAGGTCCGATGGGTGCTGGCAAAAGCACCATCGGCCGATTACTGGCCAAAGAGCTGCGCCTGCCGTTCAAAGATTCCGACAAGGAAATTGAACTGCGCACGGGCGCCAATATCCCGTGGATCTTCGACAAGGAAGGCGAGCCGGGCTTTCGCGACCGTGAGCAGGCGATGATCGCCGAGCTGTGCGAGTTCGACGGCGTGGTGTTGGCGACCGGCGGTGGCGCGGTCATGCGCGATGCCAATCGCAAGGCCCTGCATGAGGGCGGGCGCGTGGTGTATCTGCACGCGTCCGTCGAACAGCAGGTCGGCCGCACTTCCCGCGATCGCAATCGACCGTTGCTGCGCACCGCCGATCCGGCGAAAACCCTGCGTGACTTGCTCGCCATCCGTGATCCGCTCTATCGGGAAATTGCCGATCTGGTGGTGGAAACCGACGAACGGCCGCCGCGTATGGTAGTGCTCGACATTCTCGACCGTCTGGCGCAGCTTCCTCCCCGTTAAAGCATCGCCCGAAATGCGCTATCCTCGGCGTCCTGTCACAGCCCGCCAAGGTTGTGGCGGATGGCGTGCCGGCGGCGTCATACCCGCTATAGGCCGCAGTAACCAATAATTCAGGGCAGGACGCCTGCTTCCATCTTCACTGTGGGGACACATGCAGACACTCAAGGTCGATCTAGGCGAGCGCAGCTACCCGATTCATATTGGCGAAGGTTTGTTGGATCAGCCCGAGTTGCTGGCTCCGCATATCCACGGGCGCCAGGTGGCAATCATCTCCAATGAGACCGTTGCGCCGCTCTATCTTGAACGTCTGACGCGCAGCCTGGCGCAGTTCTCGGTTATTTCCGTGGTGTTGCCGGACGGCGAAGCCTTCAAGAACTGGGAAACCCTGCAACTGATCTTCGACGGTCTGCTAACCGCCCGTCATGATCGCCGCACTACTGTTATCGCCCTCGGCGGCGGTGTGATCGGCGACATGGCCGGTTTTGCCGCTGCCTGCTATCAACGCGGCGTCGACTTCATCCAGATCCCCACCACGTTGCTGTCCCAGGTCGATTCGTCGGTGGGCGGCAAAACCGGGATCAACCATCCGCTGGGCAAGAACATGGTCGGCGCGTTCTATCAGCCGAATGTCGTGCTGATTGATACGGCGTCCCTGAAAACCCTGCCACCGCGCGAGCTGTCGGCGGGTCTGGCTGAGGTCATCAAGTACGGTCTGATCTGCGACGAGCCGTTTCTCGGCTGGCTCGAAGACAACGTCGACGCCTTGCGCGCGCTGGATCAAACAGCCCTGACTTACGCCATCGAGCGCTCCTGCGCAGCCAAGGCTGCGGTGGTCGGCGCCGATGAGAAGGAAACCGGCGTACGCGCCACGCTCAACCTCGGCCACACTTTCGGCCACGCCATCGAGACCCACATGGGCTATGGTGTCTGGTTGCATGGTGAGGCGGTGGCGGCTGGCACCGTGATGGCGCTGGAGATGTCAGCGCGTCTGGGCTGGATCAGCGAACAGGAGCGCGATCGCGGCATTCGTCTGTTTCAGCGGGCCGGCCTGCCGGTGATTCCGCCTTCTGAAATGAGCGAAGCCGATTTTCTTGAACACATGGCAATCGACAAAAAAGTGATCGACGGTCGTCTGCGCCTGGTGCTGCTGCGCCGGATGGGCGAAGCGGTAGTGACCGACGATTATCCGAAAGAGGTTCTACAGGCCACGCTGGGAGCGGATTACCGCGCCCTGGCTCAGCTTAAAGGTTAATAAGATTCCGATGACTAGTTTGCATGCCGACGAGGCGTTCCTCGGCCATTTCCAGTTAAGCCACGACCCCTTCGCGCCGCGCGTACCGGGCTTCAAATTCTTTCCGGCCCAGCGCAAACCGGTGCTCGGCCAACTGCATCACCTGGCGCGTTACAGCCAGTTGCTGCTGGTGGTCACTGGCCCGCAGGGCAGTGGCAAGACTTTGCTGCGCCAGGCGCTGGTCGCCAGCACCAACAAGCAATCTGTACAGAGCGTTGTGGTTTCCGCGCGGGGTGCCGGCGATGCCGCCGGCGTACTGCGTCAGGTGGCGCAGGCGCTGAACGTGGCTCAGGCCGAAGTCGGCGCGATTCTGGATCAGGTGGTGCAGTTGGCACTGACCGGCCAGGAAGTCTATTTGCTGGTGGATGACGCCGAGCAGCTCGACGAATCCGCCCTCGAAGCGCTGATGGCGCTGGGTGCCGGCGCGCCGGAAGGTCGCCCGCATGTGTTCCTGTTCGGTGAGTCGTCGCTGATCGCTCAGCTTGAGGCTTTGCACCTCGAAGAAGAGCGCTTCCACGTCATCGAATTGCAGCCTTACACCGAAGAAGAGACGCGCGAGTATCTCGACCAACGGCTCGAAGGTGCGGGCCGGGGTGTCGAACTTTTCACCGCGGATCAGATCTCTGATATTCACGAAAGCTCCGAGGGTTGGCCTGGCAACATCAACCAGGTCGCTCGCGATGCACTGATCGAAGTCATGATTGCCAGCCGCTCTGCGGTCAAGCGTCCAAGTATGGGGTTCAACATGCCGAAGAAACACGTATTGGCGATTTCCGCCGTCGTTGTGGTCGCGGTCGCCGCCGCCTGGCTGATGCCGGGTCGCAACAAGGCGCCAACCACCGGCGCACCCGCCAACGAACAGGCACAACTGCCATTGGGCCAGGGCGCAGCCAATGGCGGCGCGCCGAACGTCGAATTTGCCGGTAATACGCAGCCGATGCCGTTGCCGCTGGTTGGCAACTCGCAACCGGTCATGCGCGGCCCGCTGGCCGAAGCTGCTGGCGGTATCACCGAAGGCGACGACGGTGTGCCACTGGAAGGCTCCAGCGACACGCCGCCGACCGTGACCACTTCAGCGCCTCCTGCGGGCGTTCCGGCCGGTCCGGCACCCACCCCGGCTCCAGTGCCAGCTGCCAAACCGGCGCCTGCCCCGACACAAATCGCCACCGCCAAGCCTGCTCCGGTAGCGCCAGCGGCCAAACCTGCTCCAGCGCCAGCCAAACCAGTTGCCGCCGCCAAACCCGCCGAGAAGCCGGTTACCGTGGCCAAAGCCGCCGGTGGCAGCTGGTACGCCGGGCAGCCGACGAGCAACTACGTGGTGCAGATCCTCGGCACCAGCTCCGAGACGGCCGCGCAAAGCTTCGTCAAGGAGCAGGGCGGCGAGTACCGTTATTTCAAGAAAGTCCTCAACGGCAAGCCTCTTTACGTGATCACCTACGGCAACTTCGCCAATCGTGATGCGGCTGTTTCTGCCATCAAGGCCTTGCCAGCGAAGGTTCAGGCTGGTAAACCTTGGCCTCGCACTGTCGCCAGCGTCCAACAGGAACTGGCGACAACTCGCTGAAGATTCGGCGGCCTTACCCAGGCCGCCTCTCCAAGCACCTCAAAATTTCTACGAGTGCGCGCCGCCTTCAGAGGTCGCGTGCCTTGTGGTGTCTGCGTCACAGTAGTCTTTGAGTCGTTGCAGTCAAAATTAAAAAAGTTTTGACTAGCACAGCAGATCGCTTTAAACCTTTCACAAATGCGACATGAATTTGCGACAGTTCGTCGTCAAATTTGTGAGCCTCTGTGTCGCTGTGTACAATGACCACCCTTTTGCCCCCGCTAAGCCGGCGTACGTTCGGCGCGGATCGCAAGTGGTTGAATTGAAAAGAAATTTGCCTCGAAAAGAGGCAGCCTGGTGAGAAAGTGTCTATGAAAGCAGGTCTGTACCAACCAGATGAATTCAAGGATAACTGCGGTTTCGGCCTGATAGCCCATATGCAGGGCGAGCCCAGTCATACCCTTTTGCAAACGGCCATTGAGGCCCTGACCTGCATGACCCACCGCGGTGGGATTAATGCCGACGGCAAGACCGGTGACGGTTGCGGTCTGCTGATTCAAAAGCCCGACGCCTTTCTGCGCGCTATCGCTCAGGAAGCCTTCAGCGTTGAGTTGCCCAAGCAATATGCCGTGGGCATGGTCTTCTTCAACCAGGATTCGGCCAAGGCCGAAGCCGCTCGCGAGAACATGAACCGCGAGATCCTCGCCGAAGGCCTGCAACTGATCGGCTGGCGCAAAGTGCCAATCGACACCAGCGTCCTCGGCCGCCTGGCCCTTGAACGCCTGCCGCAAATCGAGCAGGTGTACATCGGCGGCGAAGGCCTGAGCGATCAGGACATGGCGGTCAAGCTGTTCAGCGCCCGTCGCCGTTCGTCGGTGACCAACGCTGTCGACAGCGACCACTACATCTGCAGTTTTTCGCACAAGACCATCATCTATAAAGGCTTGATGATGCCGGCCGATCTGGCCGCGTTTTATCCGGACCTGAGTGACGAGCGCCTGCAAACCGCGATCTGCGTGTTCCACCAGCGCTTCTCCACCAACACCCTGCCGAAATGGCCGCTGGCTCAGCCATTCCGCTTCCTCGCCCACAACGGCGAGATCAATACCATCACCGGTAACCGTAACTGGGCTCAGGCCCGTCGGACCAAGTTCACCAATGATCTGATGGATCTGGAAGAACTCGGCCCGCTGGTTAACCGCGTCGGTTCCGACTCCTCGAGCATGGACAACATGCTTGAACTGATGGTCACCGGCGGCATCGACCTGTTCCGTGGCGTGCGGATGATCATCCCGCCTGCGTGGCAGAACGTCGAAACCATGGACCCGGATCTGCGTGCGTTCTACGAGTACAACTCGATGCACATGGAGCCGTGGGACGGCCCGGCCGGCGTGGTCATGACCGATGGTCGCTACGCGGTCTGCCTGCTCGACCGTAACGGTCTGCGCCCGGCGCGCTGGGTTACCACCACCAACGGTTTCATCACCGTTGCTTCGGAAATCGGCGTCTGGAACTACCAGCCCGAAGACGTGATCGCCAAGGGCCGCGTAGGCCCGGGCCAGATCCTGGCCGTGGATACCGAAACCGGGCAGATCCTCGACACCGATGCGATCGACAACCGTCTCAAATCCCGTCATCCGTACAAGCAATGGCTGCGCAAGAATGCCCTGCGCATTCAGGCGACCATGGAAGACAACGACCACGGTTCGGCTTTCTACGACGTCGATCAGCTCAAGCAATACATGAAGATGTATCAGGTCACGTTCGAAGAGCGCGATCAGGTACTGCGTCCGCTTGGCGAGCAAGGCTACGAAGCCGTTGGTTCGATGGGCGACGACACGCCGATGGCCGTGCTGTCCCAGCGCGTGCGCACGCCGTACGACTATTTCCGCCAGCAGTTCGCGCAGGTCACCAACCCGCCGATCGACCCGCTGCGTGAAGCGATCGTGATGTCGCTGGAAATCTGCCTCGGTGCCGAGCGCAACATTTTCCAGGAGTCGCCGGAACACGCCTCGCGCGTGATCCTCAGCTCGCCGGTCATTTCCCCGGCCAAGTGGCGTTCGCTGATGAACCTCGATCGCCCGGGTTTCGAGCGGCAGGTCATCGACCTCAATTACGACGAAAGCGTCGGCCTCGAAGCGGCGATCCGCAACGTCGCCGATCAGGCTGAAGAAGCCGTGCGTGCCGGTCGTACCCAGATCGTTCTGAGCGACCGTCATATCGCCCCGGGCAAACTGCCGATCCACGCTTCGCTGGCGACCGGTGCGGTGCACCATCGCCTGACCGAAAAAGGCCTGCGTTGCGACTCCAACATCCTCGTTGAAACCGCTACCGCGCGTGATCCGCATCACTTTGCGGTGCTGATCGGTTTCGGTGCCTCGGCGGTTTATCCGTTCCTGGCTTACGAAGTGCTGGGCGACCTGATCCGTACCGGTGAAGTGCTGGGCGACCTCTACGAGGTGTTCAAGAACTACCGCAAAGGCATCACCAAAGGCCTGCTCAAGATTCTGTCGAAGATGGGCATCTCGACCATCGCTTCGTACCGTGGTGCGCAGTTGTTCGAGGCCATTGGCCTGTCCGAAGAAGTGTGCGACCTGAGCTTCCGTGGCGTGCCGAGCCGCATCAAGGGTGCGCGTTTCGTCGACATCGAAGCCGAGCAGAAAGCCCTCGCTGCCGAAGCCTGGAGCCCGCGCAAGCCGATCCAGCAGGGCGGTCTGCTGAAGTTCGTCCACGGTGGCGAATATCACGCGTACAACCCGGACGTGGTCAACACCCTGCAAGCCGCTGTGCAGCAGGGCGACTACGCCAAGTTCAAGGAATACACCTCGCTGGTGGACAACCGTCCGGTGTCGATGATTCGCGACCTGCTCAAGGTCAAGACCCTCGACACGCCGTTGGACATCAGTGAAATCGAACCGCTGGAATCGGTGCTCAAGCGCTTCGACTCTGCCGGTATCTCGCTGGGCGCTCTGTCGCCGGAAGCTCACGAAGCCCTGGCCGAAGCCATGAACCGCCTTGGTGCGCGTTCCAACTCCGGCGAAGGCGGCGAAGACCCGGCGCGTTACGGCACCATCAAGAGCTCGAAAATCAAGCAGGTCGCGACTGGCCGTTTCGGCGTGACGCCGGAATACCTGGTCAACGCCGAAGTGCTGCAGATCAAGGTCGCCCAGGGCGCCAAGCCGGGCGAGGGTGGCCAACTCCCGGGCGGCAAGGTCAACGGGCTGATCGCCAAGCTGCGTTATGCAGTGCCTGGCGTGACGCTGATTTCGCCACCGCCGCACCACGACATTTATTCCATCGAAGATTTGTCGCAACTGATTTTCGACCTCAAGCAGGTCAACCCGAAGGCGCTGGTCTCGGTGAAACTGGTCGCTGAAGCTGGCGTCGGCACCATCGCCGCCGGTGTGGCCAAGGCCTACGCGGACTTGATCACCATTTCCGGCTACGACGGTGGCACCGGTGCTTCGCCGCTGACCTCGATCAAGTACGCGGGCGCACCGTGGGAACTTGGCCTGGCCGAAACCCACCAGACTCTGCGCGGCAACGACCTGCGCGGCAAAGTCCGGGTGCAGACTGACGGCGGCCTGAAAACCGGTCTCGACGTGATCAAGGCAGCGATCCTTGGCGCCGAAAGCTTCGGCTTCGGCACCGCGCCAATGATCGCGCTGGGCTGCAAATACCTGCGCATCTGCCACCTGAACAACTGCGCCACCGGCGTTGCCACTCAGAACGAGAAGCTGCGCAAGGATCACTACATCGGCACCGTCGACATGGTGGTGAATTTCTTCACCTACGTCGCCGAAGAAACCCGTGAGTGGCTGGCCAAGCTTGGCGTGCGCTCCCTCGAAGAGCTGATCGGTCGCACCGATCTGCTGGACATCCTCGAAGGCCAGACCGCCAAGCAAAATCACCTGGATCTGACTCCGCTGCTGGGCAGCGATCACATCCCGGCGGACAAGCCGCAGTTCTGCCAGGTTGAGCGCAACCCGCCATTCGATCAGGGCCTGCTGGCCGAGAAAATGGTCGATCTGGCGACGTCGGCGATCAACGACCTCAGCGGCGCCGAGTTCGAACTGGACATCTGCAACTGCGACCGTTCGATCGGTGCGCGGATCTCCGGCGAAATCGCCCGCAAGCACGGCAACCAAGGCATGGCCAAGGCGCCGATCACCTTCCGCTTCAAAGGGACAGCCGGTCAGAGCTTCGGCGTGTGGAACGCCGGTGGTCTGAACATGTACCTGGAAGGCGACGCCAACGACTACGTCGGCAAAGGCATGACCGGGGGCAAGCTGACCATCGTGCCGCCCAAGGGCAGCGTTTATAAGACTCAGAACAGCGCCATCATCGGCAACACCTGCCTGTACGGCGCCACTGGCGGCAAGCTGTTCGCCGCTGGCACCGCAGGCGAGCGTTTCGCCGTGCGCAACTCCGGTGCCCACACGGTTGTAGAAGGCACTGGCGATCACTGCTGCGAGTACATGACCGGTGGTTTTGTCTGCGTGTTGGGCAAGACCGGTTACAACTTCGGCTCTGGCATGACCGGTGGTTTCGCCTACGTGCTCGACCAGGACAACAGCTTCGTTGACCGGGTCAACCACGAACTGGTGGAAATTCAGCGGATCAGTGGTGAGGCGATGGAATCCTATCGCAGCCACCTGCAAAACGTGCTGAACGAGTACGTCTCGGAAACCGACAGCGAGTGGGGTCGTGAGCTCGCCGAAAACCTCGATGACTACTTGCGCCGTTTCTGGCTGGTCAAACCGAAAGCGGCGAGCCTGAAATCTCTGCTCTCCAGTACTCGTGCGAGTCCGCAATAACGGCGCAGCTGCAAGCGGCAAGTTACAAGCCGCAAGTTAACAGCAGTGCGCGATGTGCCTGCAGAGTGATTTTCTTGCAGCTTGAAGCTAGTAGCTTGAAGCTGCTGTTATGAGGTTTTGAAGATGGCCGAACGTCTCAGTAACGACTTTCAATTCATCGATGTCGGGCGCAAAGATCCGAAGAAGAAACTGTTGCGTCAACGCAAGAAAGAGTTCGTCGAAATCTACGAACCTTTCAAACCCCAGCAGTCGGCCGATCAGGCCCACCGCTGCCTGGGTTGCGGCAACCCGTATTGCGAATGGAAGTGCCCGGTGCACAACTTCATTCCCAACTGGCTGAAGCTGGTGGCCGAGGGCAACATCCTTCAGGCCGCCGAGCTGTCGCACCAGACCAACACCCTGCCGGAAGTCTGCGGCCGGGTTTGCCCTCAGGATCGTCTGTGCGAGGGTGCCTGCACCCTTAACGACGGGTTCGGTGCAGTGACCATCGGTTCGGTCGAGAAGTACATCACCGACACCGCGTTCGCCATGGGCTGGCGCCCGGACATGTCCAAGGTCAAACCGACCGGCAAACGTGTCGCGATCATCGGTGCTGGCCCGGCGGGTCTGGGCTGTGCCGACGTGCTGGTGCGTGGCGGTGTGACCCCGGTGGTGTTCGACAAGAACCCGGAAATCGGTGGTCTGCTGACCTTCGGTATCCCCGAGTTCAAGCTGGAAAAGAGCGTGCTGAGCAATCGTCGCGAAGTCTTCACCGGCATGGGCATCGAGTTCCGGCTCAACACCGAAGTCGGCACTGACGTGACGATGGAACAACTGCTCGCCGAATACGATGCCGTGTTCATGGGCATGGGTACTTACACCTACATGAAGGGCGGTTTTGCCGGTGAGGACCTGCCGGGCGTTTATGACGCGCTGGACTTCCTGATCGCCAACGTCAACCGCAACCTGGGCTTTGAAAAGTCGCCGGAAGATTTCGTCGACATGAAAGGCAAGAAGGTTGTGGTGCTCGGTGGTGGCGACACGGCGATGGACTGCAACCGCACCTCGATCCGCCAGGGTGCCAAGTCGGTAACCTGCGCTTATCGTCGTGACGAAGCGAACATGCCCGGCTCGCGCAAAGAGGTGAAGAACGCCAAGGAAGAAGGCGTGAAATTCCTCTACAACCGCCAGCCGATCGCCATCGTCGGTGAAGACCGGGTCGAAGGCGTGAAAGTGGTCGAGACCCGTCTCGGCGAACCGGACGCCCGTGGCCGTCGCAGCCCCGAGCCGATCCCGGGCTCCGAAGAGATCATCCCGGCCGACGCCGTGGTCATCGCCTTCGGTTTCCGTCCGAGCCCGGCGCCTTGGTTCGGACAGTTCGAAATCCAGACTGACAGCCAGGGCCGTGTCGTTGCGCCTGAGCAAGGTCAGTACAAGCACCAGACCAGCAACCCGAAGATCTTTGCGGGTGGCGACATGGTGCGCGGTTCCGACCTGGTAGTGACGGCAATCTTCGAAGGCCGTAATGCCGCCGAAGGGATCCTTGATTACCTGGGCGTCTAAAACCGTTTTAAGCTGCACCGCAATACCTGTGGGAGCTGGCAAGCCAGCTCCCACAGTGTTTTGTGGCGTTACAAAGTCTGCATTCCAACGCAATAAATTGACCCGATAGACAAAAGGCTGACCTGCATCCGTGCCTTTTCCCTCGCGCTCTGAGAAAATGCCCGCACTTTTTTTCCGGATGCCGACATGACTGCCCTGAAGAACGACCGTTTCCTCCGCGCCCTGCTCAAGCAACCCGTAGACGTCACCCCCGTGTGGATGATGCGTCAGGCCGGCCGCTACCTGCCGGAATACCGCGCCAGCCGTGCCCACGCCGGTGACTTCATGAGCCTGTGCATGAATCCGGAGTTCGCTTGCGAAGTCACCATGCAACCGCTCGACCGCTATCCACAACTGGACGCGGCGATCCTGTTTTCCGACATCCTCACCATCCCCGATGCCATGGGCCAGGGCCTGTACTTCGAGACCGGTGAAGGCCCGCGCTTCAAGAAAGTCGTCAGCACCCTGGCCGACATTGAGGCCCTGCCGATCCCTGATCCGCACAAAGACCTTGGCTACGTGATGGACGCGGTGAGCACCATCCGTCGTGAGTTGAACGGCCGTGTGCCGCTGATCGGCTTTTCCGGCAGCCCTTGGACGCTGGCGACGTACATGGTTGAAGGCGGCTCGTCGAAAGACTTCCGCAAGACCAAAGCCATGCTCTACGACAACCCGCAAGCCATGCACCTGCTGCTGGACAAGTTGGCGCAGTCGGTGACCTCGTACCTCAATGGCCAGATCATGGCTGGCGCGCAAGCGGTGCAGATCTTCGATACCTGGGGCGGCAATCTGTCGGCGGCGGCGTATCAGGAATTCTCGCTGGCCTACATGAAGAAAATCGTCAGCGGTTTGATCCGCGAAAACGACGGTCGCAAGGTGCCGGTGATCCTGTTCACCAAGAACGGCGGCCTGTGGCTGGAAAGCATCGCCGAGGCCGGCGCCGACGCACTGGGCCTGGACTGGACCTGCGACATCGGCAACGCCCGCGCTCGTGTTGGCGACAAGGTTGCCCTGCAAGGCAACATGGACCCGACCGTGCTCTACGCCAAGCCGGAAGCAATCCGCACCGAAGTCGGGCGCATCCTCGCCAGCTACGGCAAGGGCAGCGGCCACGTGTTCAACCTCGGCCACGGCATCACCCCGGAAGTCGACCCGGAACACGCCGGTGCCTTCCTGCGCGCGGTGCATGAGTTGTCGGCTCAGTATCACGAGTGATCGATACGCAATAAAAAACGCCCGGCCAATGCCGGGCGTTTTTGTATGCGTAATCCACAGTCGGACGCTTAGCAAATGTGGGAGCGAGCCTGCTCGCGAATGCGCAGTTTGCGTCAATAAATTTGCTGACTGATCCACCGCTTTCGCGAGCAGGCTCGCTCCCACACTGGTTTTGGGTCAGGCCTTCACACCACCCAATGGCGGCAACTTCGCCAGCTTCAACGCTATCAACAGCGCCACCAGCAACAGCGCGCCGATAAACAGTCCAATCCCGTTCCACCCACCCAAATGCCAGAACACCCCGCCCGCTGTCCCGGCAATGCTTGACCCGGCGTAATAGCTGAACAGGTACAGCGACGACGCCTGGCCCTTGGCCTTGATCGCTCGACGGCCGATCCAGCTGCTCGCTACCGAATGCGCGGCGAAGAAGCCGAAGGTGAAAATCAACATGCCGACGATCACCAGCAGCAGCGGTGTAAACATGGTCAACGCGAGACCGGCGAACATCAGCGCGATAGTTGCCCACAACACTTTGCGCCGCCCCAGTTGGTCCGCCAGCGAACCGATTTTCGCCGAACTGTAGATCCCTGACAGGTACACCACCGAGAGCAAACCGACGAACACTTGATCGAGGTTGTACGGTGCGGCCAGCAAGCGATAGCCGATGTAGTTGAACAGCGTGACAAACGCGCCCATCAGTACGAACGCTTCAAGAAACAACAGCGGCAGACCGGCATCGCGAAAGTGCATGGTGAAACCGTCAAGCAAGCTGCGCGGATGCAGCGAGCGTGAGCGGAAGTTGCGCGACTCCGGCAGGATCTTCCAGAACACCGCCGCCGCAATCATCGCCAGACCGCCAATCACCAGCATCGCCGTGTGCCAACTGACGAAGTCGATCAACACCCCGGTAATCAGGCGTCCGCTCATCCCGCCAATTGCGTTGCCGCCGATGTACAAACCCATGGCAAGGCCGATGTGTTGCGGATGAATTTCTTCACTCAGATAGGTCATCGCCACCGCGGCCAGGCCGCTCAACGACAAGCCGATCAGCGCGCGCATGATCAGCACGCCGTGCCAGCTCGGCATCATTGCACTGGCCATGGTGCACAGCGCTGCCGCGAACAGCGCGGCAACCATGACCGGTTTACGCCCGACCCGGTCGGAAATCGGCCCGGTGATCAGTAAGCCGATGGCGAGCATGCCGGTGGCCACCGACAGAATCAGGCTGCTCTGCGCCGCGTTGATTCCGTATTCATGAGACAGCAACGGCATCATCGGCTGCACGCAATACAGCAGTGCAAACGTCGCAAACCCGCCGCTGAATAGCGCCAGCACCGTGCGCATGAACATCGGTGTGCCTTTTTCGATGTAGATCTCTTGCAGTTCGGCGACGACATCGTCCGCTGCAGGCGGAACCTCATGGGCAAGGGGGGCGGTGGCAGTTTTCACATCGGACCTCGGAGAGCGCAGCCGGGCAGGCAATGAAAAAATCATATAGCTGGCTAATGTTTCTATCCAATATATTATTCGACCTGTTTGATAGCTTTAACGACCTAATGGGGTTTTTATGGAATTGCGTCACCTGCGCTACTTCATCGCCGTCGCCGAAGAACTGCATTTCGGCCGCGCAGCACAGGTGCTGGGCATCTCCCAGCCACCGCTTAGCCAGCAGATTCAGGCGCTTGAGCAAGAGGTCGGTGCACGTCTGTTTGAACGGACCAATCGTCGGGTCGAGCTGAGTGAGGCCGGCAGATTGTTTTTGGAAGAGGCGCGGCTGGTGCTGGCGCAAGTCGACAAAGCGGCGGATGTCGCCCGTCGTGCGCAACTCGGCGAACTCGGTGAACTGAAGATCGGCTTCACCTCATCGGCGCCGTTCAACTCGACCATTCCGCAGGCGATCTTTTCATTTCGCCAGCGGTTTGCAGCGGTGCATCTGCATTTGCGTGAGATGAGTAGCACCCAGGTTGCCGAGGCGCTGGTCGACGAATCAATTGAAGTCGGCATCATGCGCCCGCTGGGTTTGCCGGATTCATTGAGCGTTGTGGAATTGATGCGCGAGCCGCTGGTCGCCGTGCTCAGTTCCAAGCATCCGTTGGCGCAGGGCAGCGAGGAGGGGTTGTTTCTCTCGGCGCTGGCGCTGGAGCCTTTCGTGTTCTTCCCGCGCAGTTATGGCAGCGGTCTCTACGCACAACTGCTCAGCCTGGCGCGCGACGCCGGTTTCAGCCCGCATTTCGCCCAAGAGGCCGGCGAAGCCATGACCATCATCGGCCTGGTGGCGGCGGGGTTGGGCGTGTCGGTGTTGCCGGCGTCCTACCAGCGGATGCGCATCGACGGCGTGGTCTACCGGCCGCTGCTCGACCCCGCAGCGGTGTCGGCCGTATGGCTTGTGCAGCGCAAGGATCAGAAATCGCCGATGGCCAAGGCGTTTGTCGACCTGCTTACAAGTAAGGTCGAGCCTCTGAAAACCTGAAGTCAAAAGATCGCAGCCTTCAAGGCAACCGCACCAAATCCCCCTTCAACGCCACCCGCGTGACAAAAATCCCCGCTCGACACTCGTAAGTATTCAAATCCTTGCGCACATGCTGGTCGTAATAACTGACGATATTGGTCACCGCATTCGCCCCGACCCGTTTGGCCTCGGCCTGCAACTTGATCAGGTTTGACTGCAGCACCCACTCGCACGAGAACTGATCACTCTTGTTGAACCCGTTGGTACTCAGATCACTGACCACGCCCCGCCTTAGCAACTGTTGAGTTCCCAGCGGCCCATTGCCAACCAGATAAAACTTCACACTGCCATCCAGCCGCCCGGCACGAAGCGCATCCGAGAGCACGGTCTCGAACGGCATGTACATCAGATTGGTGGCGTGGCTGGCGCTGGGGAGCAGGCAGAAGAGCGTTGCGGCGATCAGGGCTTTCACTTGCATGGTCATCTCCTTGACGGTGAAAGAGAGCAGCGAGTGTTTGATCGACTGGGGCTCGCCGTTCTGGCAGGTGTGGTGCGGTTGCCTGCTTGAACGAGTGTAGATGGGCAAAATAAAAAGGGCGCCGAAAGGCGCCCTTTGTCGTTTCTACAGTTCCATCAATCCACGTGCGCCAAATCCCCACGCAACGCCACACTCGACACGACCAGCCCGGCGCGGCACTGGAATTTTTCGGTGTCTTTGTAGAGGTCGCGCTGGTCGACACTGGCGATGTTGATCACGGCGTTGGCGTCGGCCTTTTTGGCGGCGTTCTGCAGGGTTGCGAGGGCTGATTGCAGGGCCCAGAAGCAGGCGTCTTCGTCGGACTTGTTCGAGCCGTTGGTCTTGCGGCTGCTGCTGACGGTGTCGAGTTTGCGTACCTGTTTTGGCAGGGTTTCGCCGGCCAGGTAGAACTTGACGCTGCCGTCGAGCAGGCCGGCGTCGGTGGCGCGTTTGACGCCTTCGCGGAAGCTGAGGTAGGTCGGCTCGTCGGCGCCTTGCTTGATGATGCCAAGGCTGTTGACGGCTTCGATGTCCGGGTTGATCGACAGCTCTTTGAGGACGTTGTCGCGCAGACGGTTGACCCAGCGGTTGTAGTTGCCGTGGATCTTGCCGTCCTTGGCATTCAGGCCGTAGCTGCTGCGGTAGTCGATTTCGAACGAAGTCGGGGTGAACGGGATGTCGACTTCGGCATGATGACGACCACGCACGGTGATCGCGGCTTTGATCATGCCCGGACGCACCGATTGCACGACCCATTGGCGATCATTGAGCGCAGTGACGATGGCGCGGCTCATCTGTGATTCGGTGAAGCCCAGGTTGCTGGAGAACTCTTCCTTGGCGTTGTACACCGGTTTGCTGGTGCAACCGCCGAGTACAAAAGCCAGGGCCAGCAGGGCGGCGATGCGGTGAAACTGAGTCATTCCCTTCACTCCAAACGTGTAGCGGTCAGTGCCAGCGGCGGAAAATCAACGAGGTGTTGACGCCACCAAAAGCGAAATTGTTGTTCATCACGTATTCGTTGTTCATCTGGCGGAATTCACCGCGCAGGTAGTCGAGCTTGCCGCAGTGCGGATCGACCTCATCGAGGTTGAACGTATGCACGTACAGGTCGCGGTTGAGCATTTCGATGCTGAACCACGACTCCAGCGCTCCGCAGGCCCCCAGCGTATGGCCGAGGAAACTCTTCTGCGAGCTGATCGGCATGCGTTCACCGAATAAGCTGCTGGTCGCCAGTGTTTCGGCAATATCGCCCTGTTCTGTAGCGGTGCCGTGGCCATTGACGTAACCGATCGCATCCGGTGTGAGCCCGGCGTCTTCGAGCGCCAGTTCCATCGCACGGCGCATGGTGGTTTGTTCCGGGCGTGTGGTGTGCTGGCCGTCGGCGTTGCTGCCGAAACCGACGATCTCGGCGTGGATATGTGCACCGCGAGCAAGGGCGTGTTCCAGCTCTTCGAGCACCAGCATGCCGCCACCTTCACCGATCACCAGACCATCGCGGCCCTTGTCGTACGGACGTGGGCTGGATTGCGGCTCGTCGTTTTTCAGGCTGGTGGCGTAGAGCGCGTCGAACACCATCGCTTCGGTCGGGCAGAGTTCTTCGGCGCCGCCGGCGAGCATCAGCGGCAGGCGTCCGAACTTGATTGCCTCGTAGGCATAACCGATGCCCTGACTGCCGCTGGTGCAGGCGCTGGACGTCGGAATCAGACGCCCGGTGAGGCCGAAGAAGATGCTGATATTCGCCGCTGTGGTGTGCGGCATCATGCGCACGTAGGAGTTGGCATTCAGACCCTCGGCCACCGAGTTGAGCAGCATGTTGCCGAACGCCTTGATCTCGTCGGTGCTGCCGGTGGACGACCCGCAGGCCACGCCCATGCGCCCGTCCTTGATCGATGCGTCGCCGAGCAGGCCGGCGTCGGCCAGGGCTTGTTCCGCTGCACCGACAGCCAGACGCGAAACCCGACCCATGCTGCGCAGTTGCTTGCGGGTCCAGTGCGCCGGGACGACGAAATCATCGATGGGGCCGGCGAGACGCGTGTTCAGTTCGCTGAAGCGATCCCACTCGTCCATCCGGCGGATGCCGCTGCGGTTGGCCGCGAAGTTGCCAGCGATGGTCTGCCAGTCGCTGCCCAGCGAGGTGATGCCGGCCATGCCGGTAACAACGACGCGCTTCATCAGCACAAGCCTCCGTTGACCGCCAGGACCTGGCGGGTGATGTACGAAGCTTCCGCCGACATCAGGAAATTCACCGCACTGGCCACCTCCTCAGGGGTGCCCATGCGTTGCGCGGGGATCATTTTCATCAATTCTTCCACCGGCACGTTTTCGTCGAGCATCGCTGTGTCGATCAGGCCTGGCGCGACGCAGTTAACGGTGATTTTGCGCTTGCCCAGTTCGATCGCCAACGCTTTTGCGGCGCCGATGACACCGGCCTTGGAGGCGCTGTAGTTGACCTGGCCACGGTTGCCGATCAATCCCGACACCGAAGTGATGCAAACGATGCGACCAGCGGCGCGGCGACGGATCATCGGCATCATCACCGGGTGCAGGACGTTGTAGAAACCGTCGAGGTTGGTGCGCAGCACCACGTCCCAATCGTCGTCGCTCAGGGCTGGGAAGGCACCGTCGCGGGTCAGCCCGGCATTGAGCACTACACCGTAATAGGCACCGTGGGTTTCAACGTCGGCTTCGAGAATGGTTTTGCAGGTTTCACGGTCGGCGACATCGAACTGCAGGATGCGCGCGTTGCGACCCAGCGCTTGAATTTCAGCCTGCACTGCCTGGGCTTCGGCGACGCCGCTGCGGCAATGCAGGACGATGTCGTGCCCGGCCTGCGCCAGACGCAAGGCAATGGCGCGGCCGATGCCCCGGCTGGAGCCGGTGACCAGTACGGATTCAGTCATCGTTCGACTCCTGTGTCTGTTGCAGATATTGGGACGGTTGCGGCGGGCGGAACACATTCAGTCGGGCGCTGGCCTGGATGCCGGGCGCAGTGATGTGGCATTCGAACACGCCCATGCCGTTGTCATCTTCCAGCGAGCGGATGCCGTGGACGGTCAACTCGCTGCCGGCCGGAAACGCTTCGACGTTGCACTCGAACTTGCGTGTGCCGAGCAGGAAACCCAGTTCCACCGGGTTGCCTTTGCGCCGTGCATGACAACCGGCGAACGCGGCGACGCTTTGTGCCATCAGCTCGACGCCGACCCACGCCGGCAGACTGCCGTCGGGCAGGCTGAACAGGCCGTCAGGCTTGACCGTGAGGCAGGTGTAAATCTGTTCTTCGTCGAAGCGGATGATCTTGTCGATCAGGATCATGTCGCCTGCGTGAGGCAGCAGTTCGGCGAGCGGCCAGTCAGTCATGGGGCGTCTCCGATAATCAGGCTGACGTTGTTGCCCCCGAAGGCAAACGAGTTGCTCATCAGGTAGCGGGGTGCAATGGACGTCAGGGGTTCACTTGCGGTCACCCACTTGAGCGCTGGCAGGTCGGGATCGGGTTGGCCGTCCCAGACGTGCGGCGGTAGCGCGTGGCCTGGGTTGTCAGCGCTCAGGCTCAGCCAGCAGAACGCCGCTTCCAGCGCGCCGGCAGCACCGAGCGTGTGACCGGTCATTGGTTTGGTCGACGAGCACGCCACGCCGTCGGGGAACAGCGTGGCAACCGCCAGGCTTTCCATAGCGTCGTTGTGTTGGGTTGCGGTGCCGTGCAGGTTCAGATAGTTGATTTGCCCGGGCTGCAATTGCGCGCGACTCAAGGCTTTTTGCATCGCTTGCAGCGCGCCGCGCCCGCTCGGTTCCGGCGCCGAGATATGGTGCGCATCGGAACTGGCGCCAGCGCCGAGCAGGGCGATGGCCGGACCCTTCCCGCGTTGCTTGCTCATCACGAACAGCACCGCGGCTTCGCCGATGTTGATGCCGTTGCGATTGGCCGAGAACGGATTGCAGCGCTCATCGGATACCGCTTCCAGCGATGAAAAACCGTTGAGGGTCAGTTTGCACAGGCTATCGACGCCGCCGCAGAGCACTGCATCGCACAGCCCGAGGTCGAGCAGGCGCTGCGCACTCATCAGGGCGCGTGCGCTGGAAGTGCACGCGGTGGAAATCACGTAGGCCGGACCGCTCAGTTGTAGCCAGTCGGCAAGAAAATTCGCCGGGGCGCCGAGTTCCTGTTGCCGATAGTCGTATCCGCTCGGGAACTGCTGTTCACGAAGGAAATGCGCCAGACCACGACTGGCTTCGTCAATGCCCGAGGTGCTGGTGCCGAGTACCACGCCGATGCGCTCGCGGCCATAAGTCTCAATGGCTCGGTCGATGTCGTTGCGGATCTGTAACGCGGCTTCCAGCAAAAGCTGATTGTTGCGGCTGCGCTGGTCGGCGAGTTCTGGCGCAATCGCTGCCAGCTCACCGTGCACGGCGGCCACCGGCAACTCACGCTCCGGCACCCAGCCGGATTCGCGTCGCATGCCGGAGCAGTCGCCAGCGAACAGGTTGTGCGCAACTTCATGCTTGTCGCGGCCCAGTGCGCAGATTACGCCGAGGGCATTCAAGTAGGCGGTCATGGCGTCGGTTCACCGAGGGGGGAGACGCGGTAGTGCGGGCCTTGAGGCAGTTTCAATTCGAAGCTCAACGGTTGTGAGTAGCGGATATTCCAGCGCGCAGGCAGGGAGCGTTGCTCGCCCTGTTGCTGCGCGGCGGGGTAGTTTCGCAGGAGTTCGCCGGACGGGGTCAGGGCGAACAGCAACGCGGCGAACAACTCCCGGGCTTCGGGATTGGGCGGCAGCAGGCCATCGGCCTGCCAGCGCCCGTCGATCAGTTGCTGACGTGCCTGGGGAATGCCCAGCGGGTCCATCATCGACCAGCGGATGCCGGAACCTTCACGCTGGATCACCAGCAGCCAGTCCTGGCGTTGCTCGGCGAGGTTGCGTTCGATGTGCAGTTGCAGGGGCAGCGGTAGAGTCGGATTGCCCGTTGGTAGTGGTGCGTGGCTAGCGCAACCACTCAACAGGGCAAATATCACCCATATCAGCCAAACCACAAACCCTGTGGGAGCGAGCCTGCTCGCGAATGCGTCGGCACATCCAGAATCGAGGCAAGCTGACCCACCGCTTTCGCGAGCAGGCTCGCTCCCACAGGTTATGTGGCGCATCAGATCTCACCTTCCAGCGGCTTGCGCGCAACCACGTTCACCAGCGTCTCTTCCCGCTGCCCGAACGGTTTGGGCTTGAGCAGTCCAAAACGCTCCAGCAAACCGAAATCCTTCGACCGGCTCCACCACAAATACGGGTACGAAACATTGCGCTCGCCAAACTCAAAACCCTGCTCGCGAATCATCCCCAGATACTGCGCGGCGCTTTTCTGCACGTGCATTGGATGGCGGAACAGCCAGCGAATCACCCAGGTATCGATGTAAGCCTCGGTCGATTCGGCAAACAGCAGATAACCGCCAGGCTTGAGCACCCGATAAAACTCGGCCAAGGCCTTTTCCTGCTCGACCAGATGATGAAAGGTCTGGTGGCAGAACAGCAGATCGACACTGGCGTCCGCCACGTTGAGCGTTGCGCAATCGCTGCCGATCAGCTCGACTTGCAATCCCTGACGCGCCGCTTCTTCGGCGCTCAATTCAAGGCTGTGCGGATCGGCATCGATGCCGATCAAACGTTGAGGTGCAAAGGTCTGGCGCAAATGGCCGAACGATTTGCCCTGACCGCAACCGGCATCGAGCAGCACCGGGTTTGCCGGCGGTGCTTCGCTGAACAGCCCACGCAGATCGTTGATTGCCACGCGCAATACGTGATGCTGCCAGGTGTGGCTGCGCAGGAACCAGAAACCGAAGCGGGTTTCCTCGACGTAGCTGTCGCTCAGGTAATTCATGGGGCGTCCTTTGCACAAAGTTCGGAAATCATCTTCAACCGGCGCCGAGCTTCGCTGACGAACGGGTTGCGTTCATCCCAGGCATAACCGGCGAGAATCGAGCAGATCATCCGGCGAATGTCGGCCTGGCTCTGTTCATAAAAAATCACATCCTGGAAGGTCCCGGCGTACCAGCCCTCGACATAGCAGCGGAAGGTGTCGACGCCGCGTTTGAGCGTCTCGGCAAACTCGCTTTGCCAATCCACCGTTTCGCCCTGCAACTGACGATGCAACACCGCCGCCGCCATGCTCGCCGAACGCATGGCGATGGTTACGCCGGAGGAGAACACCGGATCGAGAAATTCCGCCGCGTTGCCGAGTAACGCAAAGCCCGGGCCGTGCAGGGTTTTGACGTTGGCTGCGTAGCCGCCGAGGGTGCGCGCCGGGGTATCCCACACGGCGTTGTTGAGCACGCCGGCCAGACTTGGCGTTTCGGCGATGAAACCGCGCAGACAGGCGTCAAGATCGGTATCGCGACCTTCGAAGTGTTCGGCAGCGGCGACCACGCCGACCGAGCAGCGACCATTGCTGAACGGGATGGTCCAGAACCAGATATCGCGATGCTGCGGATGTGTGGTGACGAGGATTTTTTCGCGGTCGAACGCCGGGTTGTCGATGTGATCTTCGACGTGAGTGAACACCGCCTGGCGCACCGGGAAATTCGACGGGGCCTCCAGATCCAGCAAGCGTGAAAGCACGCGACCGTAACCGCTGGCATCCAGCACGAAATCCGCTTCGACGCGGTATTCGCTGCCGTCTTCGCGGCGCACATCCAACTGCGGTTTTGCCCGGTCGAAATCGACGCTGACGATGGCATCGCCATAGCGAATCTCGGCGCCTTGCAGCGCGGCTTGATCGGCCAGCAGTTTGTCGAAGTCGGCGCGCTGCACCTGGAACGTGGTCGGCTTGCCGTTGGTGAATGTGTCGCCAAAATCAAACGCGCTGTAGCGCTCGCCCCAGGCAAACGCAGCGCCGGTCTTGCGCTGGAACCCGGCGGCGTTGACGGCGTCGAGCATGCCGGCTTCTTCGACGAAGTCCAGGCAATGGCTGAGCAGGCTTTCGCCGATGGAAAACCTTGGGAAGTGCTGACGCTCGATCACCAGCACGTCGTGCCCTTTGCGCTTTAGCAGAGCGGCGGCGATGGCGCCCGAGGGGCCTGCGCCGATGATCACGACCTGACGCGATTCCATTTCAACGATTGGCACGTGAGCTCCGGGGCAGTGGATTGTTCAAATTCAATGGGGCGCGATGCAGGCCGATTAGGGCTGGCAGCAACGTCGCGATCAGGCCCATCAGCATCAGCGCTAAGTACAGCGCCGGGGTGATGAGCTGTTGTTGCAACAGCAAGTTGAGAAAGACGATTTCGCTCAGGCCGCGAATGTTCAGCAGCACGCTTTCCCGCCAGCGACTGGCACCCTCGAACGAGGCACCGGCCCAGCCGAGGCCAAGCCAGTTGCCAAGCAGTTTACTGGCAATCGGCACCAGCAGCAGTGCCGCCCATTGCAGCGCGCCAAGGCTGGCGAGGGCGGCGTGTACGTCGATCTGCACGATGCCGAACGTGAGGATCAACGGGATCGCGATCCACGTCTGCAAACGGCTCATCCAGCGCGCCGGCAACGGCAGCACCAGCGGTATTTTCAGCGTGGCCATACACAACAGGTAACCGATGCCGAAAATCAGCGCGTTGAGTTTGTAGTGCTCGGCCAGCACCAATAACGCGAAGAAGCCGAGGCTATAAGTCAGCGGTCGCTGCACACCGAACAGACGCAGCAGCAAGGGCACGCACGCCAGCCCCAGCGGCAGCAACAGACTGCTCAGGTGCAAACTGCCTTGGGCGAGGCCGAACAGGGTCCAGCAGGTCAGATCGATCAGGATCGCGGTTTGCACCAGCCGTCGTGTGGCGGCGGGCGGGTAGTCGATGTGGCGCAGATACAGATACAGCACCGGAATGGCCGTGATGGCGAACACCAGACCGATGGCCAACGAGTTGAGCCACGGTTGCGCCGGCAGCAGCCAATAGGCTGTCGCCAGGCCACAGGCGAACGGCACGGCGAAACTCGGTACGGCGATTTTCACGCTCTGGCGATCCAGACGCAGGTCGATCACATCGCTGAGGATGTGCCCGAGCAACAGGGCAAAACTCAGGCTGTAGAGGTCTTTCAGCCACGTCGGCGCAATCAGTTCGGCGCCGCTGAGCTGCCAGCCCGGTTCGATCCAGAAATACATCAGCAGCGGCAAACCGAAACTCGCCAACAGCAACTGGCTGACAATCGGAATCAGGCCGAAGTGGCGACCGACGCGGGTCGCGACAAAGAACAGCGCCAGGGCCAGCAGCCAGAATCCGACGACCATCATGCTGCCGGCTCCGCGACTGTTGCGGTGTGAGGGTGACGCCCGGCCCACGGTGCAAGCATGAAGCTGAAGGCCAGACCGAGGCTGACCGATAAACCGAAGTTGCTCACTGCTGGCGTGCTCGATACCGCCAGCAAACCGAATGACAGCCACGTCGTCACGGCCGCCAGCAACGTGCCGAGCAGACTCACCGCCGCGCCGCCGACTTGCTCACGCATGAGAATCGCGTAATCGACGCTTATCGCTGTCACCAGCAACAGGCCGAACAGGCTGAACAATGTCAGCGGCTGGCCGAGCCAACCGAGGCTGGCCAGGCTGCACAGCGCTGCCAGCAACGGCAGCGTAACGATGCGCAGGGCGCCGCCGAGACCAAACGGCAGGATCAACACCAGCACGATCAACACGCAGGAGGCGAGTTTCAGTTCTGCCGCGCTGATCTGCGTGGCGGCGAAAACACTGTTCAATTCCCCGAGGCGATCCACCAGCACCACCCCCGGTAAATCCAGCGCCTGCACCCGCAGCAGCGAAGAATTGTTCAGGCCTTGCAGACTGGTGATCGCCGCCACGCCCTCTTCGGTCGGGCCGAGCCACAGCGTGCGGTAGGGCTCGCCGAGCGGACCGACCAGCGCGGCGTCGATGTCCTCAAAGGACAATCTTTGCAACTGCTGCAACTCGTTTTGCAGGGCCGTTACCGGCACGCCGAGATCGAGCAGCGGCTGCCAGAACTGTGGAAGCTTGTTCAGCGCTTGGCGCACTTGCTCTTGTTGACTTGGCGGGCTGACCAGTTGATCGAGCGCCAGAAAACCTTGCAGTTTGTCGAGGTTGACCAGTTGCTCCAGACGTTCGCTCAGTGCCGCTTGTCGTGCGAGCAGTTCTTGCTGATTGGCCGCGCGCACCAGGAAGAATTGGCTGGTCGGCTGATACCCGGTGATGCGTGCGATGGTCTGCGCTTCGTCGGTCAGTTGCTGTGGCGCGCCGACCCATTGGCGGATGTCGTTTTTGCTTTGCAGTTGCACGAGACCGCCGACACAGAAGGCGATCAACAGCACCAGCAGTATTGGCGTGCAGATGCGCTCCAGCAGTTTTTCCCGCAGGTTTATTAGCCGTTTGGCCAGATGCAGCGGCCATTGCGCCGGGCGCAGTTCGACATTCTTCAACAGCGCCGGCAGCAGGCACACCGCCGACAGATAGGCGCCAAGCAAGCCGGCGGCGGAGAACACGGCGATTTGCGTCAGCGCCGGGAAGGGCGTCCACGCCAGTGCCAGATAACCGATGGCGCTGGTGATCAGGCTCAGCGTCAGCCCGGGCAGGGTCAGGCGCAAGGCGGGCCAACTGCGCCACGGTTTCAGGCTCCAGCTCTTCGACAGATAGTGCAGCGGGTAATCCACCGCCACGCCGATCAGGCTGGAACCGAGTACCAATGTCATCACGTGCATATGGCCGAACAGCGCCACACACGCCACGGCACCGAACAACATGCCCACCAGCACCGGCACAAATGCCAACAACACGCGCCAGCGACGGAACGCCAAAAGCAGCAACAGCAGAATCCCGACTGTGGCGCCGCCGCCCACCCAGGTCATCTCGCGAGTGGCCTGTTGCTGACCACTGGCCGCGTACAGCAGACCGCTCGCGGCCAGAAGCTGCACGTCGGATTGCGCGGCCTGATCACGACTGTGCTTAAGCAGATCGGCCACTTGCAGCGGCAGGTTCATGTCGAAAGCATTGCCGGTGGTGCGTGCGCGCAACAGCACCCAGCTCTTGCCGTCGGCATCGGCGACCAACGCACCGCTGCCGATGTCCAGCTGCACCGCGCCGTGTTGCGGCTGGCTGTTCTGGATGCGTGCAGTCAGGCCCAGCCAGTCGTCCTGACTCGGCACCAGACTGAAACCGCTGAACGGGTCGAACAGTGCCTGCACCCGTTGCTGAATGAAGGCGTCGGGATGTTCGATCAGGAGTTGCCGATCATTCGCCGAGAGCATCGCCAGCCGCCCTTGCAGCAATTGCGTGCGCAAGGCCGGGAGGTCTGCTTGCAGGTTCCACTGCACTTTTTCGAACAGTCCGCTGGCTTGCCATTGCTCGCCCAGCGTTTGCGCCATGGCCACTGCTTGCTGGCGATCGGCGTGACCGACCAGCACCAGCATTTCGCGGTTGAGAGGCTCCTGCATGCGTTGTTCGGCGCGCAGTTCGAGGGCGTCGGGGTCAGTGCCCGGCACCAGTTCCATCAGGTTGGCGGACAACGGCGCACCGTCACGCCACTGCCAACCGGCCAGCGCGACCACCGCCAGCAGCAGAATCAGGAACAGCCAGGGCAGCTTGCGTTCACTCGGCAAAGTCATGTTGCTCCGCGTCGCTCAACGGTTGGCCGGCGGTGCTGTCCTGCATGCGCAGCACGGTGCTGTCGCCTTGGGTTTCCAGCAGTTCGATGGTTTGCACCAGTTCGCCGCCGTCAATGTTGATCTGGCTGAACACTTGCTTGAGCAACAGCGAACGTGGGGTCAGGGTGAGTTTCCACCGTTGCGCGTCGCCACTGAGCGCCAGTTCGAAGTCGCGTTGCAGGCCGCTGCTGTCACCTTGCAGCACAGCGAGGAACAAGCGGTTCTGCTCGGCCCCGGCGCTCTTGTTCGGCAGCAGTTGCCAGCCGTTGCCGTCACGCCGGGCAATGCCTTTGGCGCTGATGCGGTAATCCTGTTGCAGCGGGGTTTTCAGCAGCCAGAGCAGGCCCTGGTTTTTTGCGAGGACGAAACTGCCCTTGCTGATCAGCGGCTGGGGCAGGGCGCGCAGGTGTTTTTCCTGGACGAACTGGCCGTGGATCACGTCCGGCTTGGCCAGTTGTGCGCTCAGTTGTTGCAGGTCAAAGGCGTGGGCCAGTGACGACACGGTCAGCAGCACCAGCGCGCCAAGACTTCTGAAAAACAGGTTCATCGCAGCATCCTTTCCACGGCATCAGTGAAGACTTTTGGTGAAGCCAGTTGCATCTCGCGGCTGCTCACTTCGACTGCCACTTGCACGGAGCTTGCGCGAGTCAGGCGTTCGCCGCTTTGCAGGTCGGTGATCAGATAGTTGATCTTCAGACGGTTTTCCCACTCGACCAGGCTGGCGCGCACGTTCAGCTTCTGACCGAACACCGCGCCACGCACGTAGCGCAGCTGCAGATCGATGATCGGCCAGGCGTAACCGGATTCGACCATGTGCGTGTAGTTGTGGCCAATCTTGTCGAGCAACGCACAGCGCGCTACTTCGAGGTATTTGACGTAATGGCCGTGCCAGACCACGTGCATGGTGTCGACGTCGAAGAACGGGACGAGGATTTCCGTATCGGCGTGCAGTACTCCGGCGCTACGCATGCAGCCTCCAGTGTTGCGCAGCGATGCGTTGCAGGCACAGGCGCAGTTCGCCTTCCAGTGCGCAGTCTTCGATGACCGGCGGGAAGTCCTTGGCAAGTTCTTCGTGCATGGCGGCCAGCGCAGGCGGCAGCGCTCGGGCGTCTTCGGCTTGCGCGCGCAGCCATACGCCTTGGTTCGCAGCGAGGAGCGTAGCGGCGGCGACCTGTTCGGTCAGCTCCAGCACGCGGATCGCATCACGGGCAGCGATGGTGCCCATGCTCACCTTGTCCTGGTTGTGGCACTCGGTGGAGCGCGAGAAGACGCTGGCCGGCATGGTGTTTTTCAACGCCTCGGCGGTCCAGGCGCTGGTGCCGATCTGCACAGCCTTGAAGCCGTGGTTGAGCATCGCCCGATCCGCCGTGGCGCCGGACAGATTGCTCGGCAAACCGTGGTTGTAACGTTCATCGACCAGCAGCGCGAATTGACGGTCGAGCAGGTCGGCGACGTTGGCCACGAGGTTTTTCAGGCTGTCCATGGCGAACGCGATGTGCCCGCCGTAGAAGTGCCCGCCGTGCAGCACACGCTCGGCTTCGGCGTCGATGATCGGGTTGTCGTTGGCGCTGTTGAGTTCGATCTCGATGAACGAGCGCAGCCAGTTCAGGCTGTCGGCCAACACGCCGAGGACATGCGGAGCACAGCGCAGCGAGTAGCGATCCTGCAAACGGTGCAGCGGCGCAGTCGGCGCGTCGATCGCCAGATCCTTGCGCAGCCACGCGGCCACTTGCATCTGCCCCGGATGCGGTTTGGCGGCGAACAGGCGTTCGTCGAAATGCTCCGGATTGCCTTGCAGCGCCACGACGTTCAGCGCGGTGATGCGGGTAGCCAGTTGCAACAGGTAATCGGCGCGGGCGTAGGCGAGACAGGCGAGGCCGGTCATCACGGCGGTGCCGTTCATCAGTGCCAACGCTTCTTTGGGGCGCAACACCAACGGCGTCCAGCCGAGTTCGCGATGGACGTCGGCCGCTTGACGGCGCTCGCCACGGAACATCACTTCACGCTCACCGGACAGGGTTGCCGCGACGTAGGACAGCGGCGTCAGATCGCCGCTGGCGCCAACCGAGCCTTCTTCGGGAATCAGCGGCAGGATGTCGTATTCGAGGAAGGCTTGCAGGCGCTCGAGCAGTTCAATGCGCACCCCGGAAACGCCGTGGCACAGCGACTGCAAACGCGCCGCCAGCACTGCGCGGGTGGCTTGGGCGTCGAGCAGTTTGCCCAACCCGCAACCGTGGAAAGTGTAGAGATGACGCGGCAGCGCCTCGACGTGATGCAGCGGCACCGCGACCACGCAGGAATCACCGTAACCGGTGGTCACGCCGTAGATCACGCCTTCCTTGTCCAGCAGCGAATCGAGGAACCGTGCGCCCTTGGCGATCCGCTCGCGGTAATCGGCGTCGCTCTGCAACTGTACGGGCGCCTGACGGTTGGCCAGGGCCAGCACGTCTTCGATGCGCAGAGGGCGTTCGCCGAAGGTTACCGGCTCATGGGTTGGCGTCGTCATCGGTCTTCCAGAAAGGGTAAAAGTTGAACCATTGCTGCGGAGCTTCAAGGCAATAGTGACTCAGGCGCTGCGCGTAGCGGGTGGCCCACTGATGAATGACCTGCTCGCGCTCGCTGCGCTTCCACACTACGGCGTCGGCGAAGGGTTCGAGGGTCAGGCGATAATGGCCGTCGGGTTGCTTGAGGCACATCAGCAGATTGACCGGGCATTTGAGGAGCCCGGCCAGCAGCCATGGGCCTTGCGGGAATGGTGCCGGATGGCCGAGGAAGTCCACGGTCACGCTACGGCCGCCGTGCAGCGGCACACGGTCGCCGGCAATCGCCAGCCACTCGCCGCGCTCCAGGCGTTCGTGCAGTTGCAGCATGATCACCGGGTCGAGTTCGCTGACCTGGATCAGGCGCAGATTGGTCGCCCCGGCTTCCCCCAGCAAGCGGTTGAACTGCTCGGCGTGCTTGGTGTGCACCAACACGTTCATCGTGACCTTTTCGCCGATCTCCGCCAGCGCCCGGCACACTTCGAGATTGCCCAGGTGTGCGCCGACCAGCAATTGCCCGCGACTGCCGCGCAACTGAGTGCGCAGCAGCGCCGGGTCGATGATTTCGATTTGCTCGATGCGCAGCTTGCCGTTCCACACGTCGAGCTTGTCGAGTAGCGAGTCGGCGAACGCCATGAACTGGCCGAACACCCGCCAATGGCTTGGGCGCAAGTCTTCGCGTTGGCTCCAGTCGGCCAGGTGCTGCTGGTATTGCCGGGCGCTGTGTCGGGCCGTGCGGCCGAACAGGAAAAAGTACAGGACGATGCCGTATAACAACGGGCTCAGCAGGCGGCGACCAAGCACCTTGGCGGCGAGCGCGGTGAATTTCATCAGCAGGAAACTGCCGCGTTCCTCGCGGTCGGCCCAGTGCTTCTTTTCGGTATCGACGGTCATGTCCGCCACCGTCGCCAGAGGATGAGCGGAAAGCGCAGCAACATGCCGAAGAACAGCCGCGTGTGCATGCTCGAAATCAGCACGTTGTCATGGAACAGCCGGAAGTGCGAGACGCCATCCAGCGGGTAATGCACGCTGGTTTCCAGCCAGCGCATCGGCTGATTGCGCCACGCCAGGCGCACCAGAATGTCCGAGTCGAAATCCATGCGTTTGCCGACCCTGGCCGAGTCGATCACCGCCAGCGTCGCTGCAACCGGATAGACGCGAAAGCCACACATCGAATCGCGGATCTGCAGCGACAGTGTGTTGATCCAGACCATCACGTGGGTCAGGTAGCGCGCGTACAAGCGGCCCTTGGGCACGCTTTCGTCGAACAGCGGATAGCCGCAGATCATCGCTTGCGGATGTGCGCGGGACTCCTCAACGAAGCGGGCAACGTCGTGCAGATCGTGCTGACCGTCAGCGTCGACCTGTAGCGCGTGGCTGAAACCCAGGCGCGAGGCTTCGCGCAGGCCGGTCATCACCGCGCCGCCCTTGCCCTGATTGATGGTTAGCCGCACCAGATGGACGTTGTCGCGCTCGGCCAGCACGTCCAGCACCCGCGCGCAGGACTGCTTGCTGGCGTCGTCCACCAGCAGGCACGGTAGACCTTGGGCGAGCAGGGCGTCGACAACGGTGGTGATTGCGGTTTCGTGGTTGTAGACCGGGATCACGGCGCAGGGGTTATGCATTGCCAGTCTCCAGAAGGATGCGGCCACTGGAGCAGGTCGCCATGTCATTGCGATAAGCGAAATACAATTTGCCGCGTTCGGGATCGAAGCGCAGGTGCAGCTGGATTTCATCGCCGGGACGCACCAGTTGCTGGAATTTCAGCACTTCCATGCCAGCGAAGGCACCGCTCAGGTTGAGCAGTTGCCGAGCGAGGTTCAGTGCCCATTCCACTTGCACCACGCCGGGTAACACGGGGGCTTTGGGGAAGTGGCCGCTGAAGTACGCCAGATCCGGCGGCACGCTCAGTTGCAGGCTCCATTCGCCGTCCGTTTCGGTTTGCTCCAGCACCTCGGGGGCTTTCGGTCGAGGGCCGAGCAGCAGCGCCTCGATATCCGCCTGCGGCAGTTTGCCCTGGCTGTTAAGCGGCATTTGCCGCAGCAATCGCCAGCGACGCGGCAGGGCCAAAGCTTCGCAGTGCTCTTTCAAGTGCTGGCGCAGGGCTTCGGTCAGGCTACGTCGACCGTGTTCGCGCAGAGCAAACAGGCCGGACTCGCTGAGCACCAGCAAGGCGCCGAGGGACGCACGATTTTCCTGAACAACGCCCAAGCGCGCTTCGGCAACCCAGTCGTGGGCGACCAGGGCTTGCTCAAGCATCGGCAAGGAAATGCGTTTTTCTTCGAGTTTGACGATTCGGTCCAGTCGACCCAGCAGTTCGAAACGGCCATCGGCGGCAATGCGTGCTGCATCGGCGGTGTGTTCGACATGCCCGGCAGGCAGGTACGGTGAGGCGATCAGCAGTGCACCGTCGTTGTCCTGACTCAATTCGACACCGGCGAACGGCTGCCATAGCTGCTCACCCTGGCGCCAGGCGATGCCGCCAGTTTCCGAGCTGCCGAGGATTTCAGTCGGCCACTGTTGCAAGCGTTGCTGCAGGCTTTGAGCCGCGTCTACAGGCAGTGCGCCACCCGAGGAAAACACCCGGCGCACAGCGCTCAGGGCCAGCCAGTCGAGGTTGTCGCCCATGCGCTTGAGCAGCGCCGGGCTGGCAACCCAGGCGAAGGCTGGATACTCGCGGCTGGCGCGTTGCAGGTCTTCGGGGAATGCCAGTTGTTTGCGCACGAACGTTCGCCCGGCGCACAGCGGCCACAGCACGCGAAACAGCAAACCGTAGATGTGCTGGGTGGCGACGCTGCCGATGATGCATGCCTCGGCGAGATCCGCGCCCCACAGCTGTTCCAGCGCCTCGACCTCATTGGCCAACTGGCGCAGGGTCTTGTCGATGCGCTTGGGCTCGCCGCTGGAGCCGGAAGTGCACAAGCTCAAGCGACACTGATCCAGATCCAGCTCGGCGCCGGGAAGTGGCGGCTGATGGAATTGAGCTAAACCACTGTCGCCGGTTTGATCGGTCAGCCACAGATCCACTTCGCCGGACCAGCGTTGGCGGGTTTGCGCTTGCAAGTCCGAGGGCAACAATACGCTGACGCCAGCGCGCCAGGCACCGAGCAGGGCGATGGCCAGGTCGGCGGCATCTTCCAGATGTACGGCCAAACGCTGCACGCCTTGGGCTTGCAGGCCGGCAGCCACGCTCAACGCCTGCTCGCACAGCTGTGCGTGATCCAATGCCGGGGCCTGGCTGATCGCCCGCGCCGGCAACGCCTTGAGCAACAGTTGCTCAAGTTTTATCCAGTTCATGTACGGCCTCTTACCCGTTGTCGTATCAGCCATTCAATGGCAAACATCAGGCCGATCAATCCGTAGGAGATCAGGCCGGTGTACAACATCCACCAACTCAGCGGCGCCCACAGGGTCAGGAGCGCGGCGCACAAACCGTTGCAGAAGAAAAACACGCTCCAGGCCACCGTGACCTTGCGCGTGTAGACAATTGCGTTGGCCGGCAACTGCGGTTCACGCAGCCGCGCCAGGCGTTCGACCATCGGCGGGCCGTATTTCAGGCTCAGGCTGAACAGCACCAGCATGAAACCGCTGATCAGCACCGGATACCAGCGCAGCAAAAGCGGGCTGTCGAACAGCGCCAGCAACAGGCAAAACATGATCGCCACGCAGGCCATCCACAGACTGCCGGGTTTGCGTTCGCCGACCAGTGCTCGCGCCAGCCACAGGCTGCCCAACAGCAGGCCGAACTGCCACGGGGCAAAGTGCTCCATGCCGAAATACACCGCAAAGGGATACAGCAGACCGGCCAGCAACAGGCCGAGGCCGATCAGTCGGCTCATGCGGCCGGGTGAACCAGACGGTAGACCGCCTCGACCACGTCACCGACAGTGCGCACTGATTTGAATTCTTCGGCGGCGATCTTCTTGCCGGTCTGGCGCTTGATGTGGTCGATCAGATCGACCGCGTCGATGCTGTCGATCTCCAGATCCTGATACAGGTTGGAATCCAGGCTTACACGGGAGGGATCCAGTTCGAACAGCTCGACCAGGGCATCACGCAGGGTGTTGAAAATATCGTCACGAGTTTGCATGGTCCGGTCTCAAGCTGCCTGTTTTGCCATGACGAAGGCCGCAAGGCTCGCCACGTTGGAGAAATGGTTGCGGGTGTCTTTGGCGTCGGCGTCGATCTTGATGCCGTACTTTTTCTGGATCGCCAGACCCAGTTCCAGTGCGTCGACAGAATCCAGGCCCAGGCCTTCGCCGAACAATGTTTGATCGTCGCCGATGTCGTCGACGCTGATGTCTTCGAGGCCGAGGGCGTCGATGATCAGCAATTTAATCTCACGGTGTAGATCGCTCATCTTCGGCGAGCTCCTTGATGAAGTAAGAATGCAAATAGTCGTTGAGCTTGCGCGAGGCCTGCGGTGCCGGGCCTTGTGCTGCGAATGCCTGTGGATCTATATCGGCCCCGACACGAAAACTGAAGTGCACGCGGCGGCTGGGGATCCGATACCAGGGCTCGGCTTTGGTCAGGGTGGTCGGGTTGACCTTGATAACCACCGGCGTAAGGATTTTCGCACCCCGCAGGGCAATCGCCGCAGCCCCCCGATGAAAGGCTGGTGCCTGGCCCGGTTGAGTACGGGTGCCTTCAGGGAAAATGATCAGGGTCTGGCCGTTTTGCAGGGACTCGGCCGCCGCATCGAGCATGTCCATGCTGCCGTCGTTGCTGATGTATTCGGTGCTGCGCAGCGGGCCACGGGTGAAGGGGTTTTCCCACAGGCTTTTCTTCACCACGCAGTTGGCCTGGCGCACCAGACCGATCAGGAACACCACATCGATCAACGACGGATGATTGGCGATGATCATCTGTCCTGGACGACCGAGACGCTCAGCGCCCTGAATGTCGTAGGTCAATACGCCGGTGCGAGCCATGAATCGGACAAAAAACCAGAACAGCCGACTGACTGTCTGCCGCGCACGCTGACGGTGCTTCAGGGCATCACCGGGCAGACAGCCGAGCACCGGGAAAACCAGCACGCGCAGGCACAGCCCGCCCAGCCCGAACAGCGCGAAACTCGCCGCGGTGGCCAGCAGACGCCAGTAGTAAGCGTCGCGGTTCTTCTCGGTCACGGGTTGCGTTGCCAGGTCCATACACGATTTTTCCAGGCATGTTGGCAAAGGGGCTGCTGGCCGAGCAGGGTGCGTAGCAAGTTGAGCGCGTGTGGCCAGTGCGCTTTGGACCGTGCTTCGGTGGTGCTGTTCAGGGTCAGCCGCCAGTCGGTACCGGGAGTGAGCAACAGACCCAGCGCGTAAGGAAACGGCACATCGTCGATCCACGCCGAATAGGCTGCGGGCGGCTGTTCTTCGGTAATCACCAGCAACACCGCCGGAGCGCCTTCATTGAGCAGGGCTGCGGCTTCGAGCATGCCGTGTTCGAGACCGTCGCCAGCGGCGGCGAGGGCGGTCATTTCGCTGGTTTCGCCGCGCATGATCGACCATAGGCCGATGATCGCGTTGTGCACCGAGAGGCTGAATTGCGTCGGCGACAGCGGTTCGTCTTTGGCAAGGTCGCTGAGGATCTCGTAAGTGCGCGGGGTCTCGCCGTGTCGCGAGACGAACACCAGCGGCAGGTTTTCCCGTCCGTCGGCCAGTGGCCAGCCGACACTGAAAGCCATTCTGGCCAGTCGGCTGAGGCGGCGGCGTTGCATGGCCGGCAAGAACGATACATCGGGCGCGGCATCACTGCTCTGGAGCACGACCGGTTGTCGGCTCCAGGCTTGCCATGCGTCCACGCTATCGAGCCCCGGGGCCCACGCGCGCCACTGGGCGATGTTGAAGTTGATCACGGACATTCATCCCGCCCCTGCGGGCTTTTTGTTGAGGCGTGAGTCGCCAAAGCCGCAGCAGGCTTGACGTGGCGCTTGGCGCCGGGTGGCGCGCATTATCCCGGTGACACGGGTGTGTAGCAAATGCTGGTTACATTTTGTGCAGTGAAATGTACCGAATGGTTCGCGGTAAAACTGTCACTTGGCCATTATCCAGATTGTCGGCGGCTTGTCTGTCGGCCATCTCGGCGATTGCTGGTGGTTTTTACTGGTCCTGCACGCGGAAAATTGCACCTGACCTGTAGTCCATGTCCGCGAAGGTAGCGAAGCGAGGCGGCGCGCATCTACACTCGGTCATTCTTTGATACACGGAGGTTTTGTCATGCGGCGCGTGGTGTTCAATCAGAAAGGTGGCGTAGGCAAATCCAGCATTGCCTGCAATCTGGCAGCGGTCAGCGCCAGTGAGGGTTATCGCACACTGTTGGTCGATCTGGATGCTCAGGCCAACTCCACTCAATATCTGACGGGGCTCACCGGCAACGATATCCCGATGGGCATTGCCGATTTCTTCAAACAAACGCTGTCTTCAGGGCCGTTCTCGAAGAAGAATCAGGCGGATATCTACGAAACCCCGTTCGACAACCTGCATATCATCACTGCTACCGCCGAGCTGGCCGATCTTCAGCCGAAGCTTGAGGCGAAGCACAAGATCAACAAGCTGCGCAAATTGCTCGATGAATTGTCCGAAGATTACGACCGGATTTATCTCGATACACCCCCAGCGCTGAATTTTTATGCGGTATCAGCGCTGATTGCGGCAGATCGCGTGCTGATTCCCTTCGATTGCGACAGCTTCTCGCGTCAGGCCTTGTACGGGTTGATGGCGGAAATTGCAGAATTGAAGGAAGACCACAACGAAGGGCTGGAAATCGAAGGCATCGTGGTCAACCAGTTCCAGGCGCGGGCCAGCCTGCCGCAGCAGATTCTCGATGAGCTGATTGCCGAAGGTTTGCCGGTATTGCCGGTGTATCTGACCAGTTCAGTGCGCATGCGTGAATCGCATCAGGCCAGCATGCCGCTGATCCACCTGGATCCGCGGCACAAGCTGACCCAGCAGTTTGTCGAGTTGCACAACCTGCTCGAAGACGCGTGACTTCTCGAAGCTCCCACAAAACCTGTGGGAGCGGGCTTGCCCGCGATGAGGCCGGCACGTTCAGCATCTGAAGTGCCTGATCCAGTGTCATCGCTGGCAAGCCTGCTCCCACAGAGTTTTCAGGGTGTGTCAGATGCCCTGACTACGCAGCCACGCCATCAACTGCGGTAACGGAAACGCCCCGCTCTGGCGCGCCACCTCCCGACCGTTCTTGAACAGAATCAGACTCGGAATCGAGCGAATCCCCAACTGCGCCGATAACTGCTGATTCGCCTCGCTATCAAGCTTGGCCAGCCGGCACTTGCCCGCCAACTGCGCAGCCGCCTGCTCGAATATCGGCGCAAACGACTTGCACGGCCCGCACCAGTCCGCCCACACGTCCACCAACAACGGCAGATCACCCTTGATCTGGCTGGCGTAATCGCCTTGCTTGAGTTCGAAGGGTTTGTTCAGCAGCACCGCGGATTTGCAGCGACCGCACTTCGGCTGGTCAGCGAGGCGCTCGGCGGGAATGCGGTTGAGGCCGTTGCAGGTGGGGCAGGGGATGAGCAGTGGGGTGGTCATGAGCAAAGTCCGATGAAGAGCTGATAAGCGTAAGTTGGAGACGTTTGCTCATATTTTCAATCGTGCAGGCTTCAAGGCTGCACCTAGGCTGGAGCACACCGAGCGGGTCCGTTGGTCTGCTCGGTAGTATCGCAACTTGCGATAATTTCGGTCTGTGATTAACTTTCTATAGCAGAATGCGATAAGGATGTTGCATGCATGTCATCACTGCAAAACGAATACGAGAAGCGAAGGCCAGATGGCCTAATGCAGCCACCGCACTGGATCACTGGCTTGAAGTGGCGAAAGGCAGCAAACCGTTAGATTTTGCCGCGATGAAGGCGCTGTTTCCGGCTATCGACAAGGTGGGTGAATTTCATGTTTTCGATATTGGCGGTAATAAGCTGAGGTTGATCGCCTATGTCAGATATCGGCCGCAAAAGTTGTACATCAAGCATGTGTTGGATCATCGCGAATACGATCGCGGTAAATGGAAGGAGGCATAGGCATGAGTGTTCTGATCAAAAAAGCCGCCGAGCACTGGGAGTTCGTCTCGCCATTGCTGCGCAAGCCGAAAAACGAAGGCGATTACGACAGACTGGTTCAAGCGCTCGACGAGTTACTCGAAATGACCGGCGATGATGAGTCCCATCCTTTGATGAGCCTGGTGGATATTATCGGGGACTGGATCGAAGAGTGGGATCACACGCATCATCCAATGCCCAAACCGCCCGGTTATGAAGTGCTGGGATATCTGATGCGCGAACATGGCTTGACCCAGAGCGACTTGCCCGGTGTTGGCCCTCAGTCAGTCATTTCGGAGATCCTGAGCGGCAAGCGCCAGCTCAACTTGCGCCAGGTCCGCTGGTTGGCTGATTACTTCAAGCTGCCGGTAGATGTATTTATCTGAAGGGCACGGCAAGACCATGCAACGCCATGACAGTCGCACTCTGCTAGCATGTCGCGCGGCTTTTTCAGCCGTAGCTGTCAACTAAAGGGAATTAACTGTCATGAGCCACACCCAAGAGGCCGCTGTGCCTACCGACTCCACGCCTTACAAGGACGCGAGCATGAGTTGCGGGCATTGCAACTACACGCTCAAACCGACGTATCACCAAGCGTTCGAACTGGTTCGGTTGCAACCCATCAACTGTTATCAGTGCAGCTCGGATCTATTGCTTGATGAAGCCGACCGTCAGGTGCTGGACAAAAAACTGCATACGGCCACCCGTATCGGTAAGTTGGCGTTGTTGATTCTGGGGCCGTATTTCTTGATCAGCCTGCTCGCGACGCTCTATTTCATGTTCTTTGCCAAACCGCCTTTCCCGGGATTCTCGGGGGTATTGTTTGGCGGCGGGCTAGTGATCGGGTTCCTGCTCAAGAGCGCCGCAACGGACAGCGAAGAGCGCGACTTCGTGCTATTCAAGCAAGGCAAGCGGCCTTCTGCGCAGACGCAAGCTGCGTAACTCAACGCTGGCGAGGCCCTGCGACCGCGATTGAGATTCGCGGCCGCACAGACCTGAACGCTCGCTCTGCCCGCACCAATTGGCAGCGCCGGCGCTCCAATTTGCGCCTGGCCAGTTTGATGCCATCACGACGAACAACTGATCTCCAGATGCTTGCCCCACTCGGGCGGGCGCTCGGCATAGCTTTCCATCCCCGGTTGTTCGTCGAATGGCTTGCTCAACACCGCATACAACCGGCGAACCTCTGAATAGTCCCCTTGTTCCGCCGCATCAATCGCTTTTTGCGCCAGATAATTACGCAGGATGTACAGCGGATTGACCGCGTGCATGCGCGTGCGGCGTTGCTCTTGATCGAGCGCGCCATCACGGGCAACCCGCGCCACATAGCGTTCGCCCCAGGCGTCGAAGCCTTGGATGTCGACGAAGTCGTCACGCAATTGAGCAACGGCCAGTTCTGCGGATTGATCACCGAGCCGGCGGAAGAATAGCGTGTAGTCGACGCCGCTGTTCTGCATCAGTTGCAGCAGGTTTTCCAGCAGCAATTGATCGTCATCCTCAGCAGTGGTGAACCCGAAACGACGGCGCATCAGGTCGAGGTAGTGCGCCTGGAACAATGGCAAATACAAGCCAAGTGTTTCGCGCAGGGCTTCAACGCTGATGAACGGCGTCAATGCCTGGGCCAGGGCACTGAGGTTCCATTGGCCGATAGGCACTTGATTGCTGAAGGAATACCGGCCCTGGTCGTCCGAGTGGTTGCAGATGAAGTTGGCGTCGAAGTCATCAAGAAAGGCGAACGGGCCAAAGTCGAAGGTGATGCCCAGGATCGACATGTTGTCGGTGTTCATTACGCCGTGGCAGAACCCGTAGGCCTGCCATTTGGCGATCAGTTCGGCGTTGCGTTCGACGACCTCGCGGAACATCGCCAGGTACGGTTCGGGTTGCTCCAGGCATTGCGGAAAATGCATCGCCAGCACATGCTCGCCGAGCAACTTCTGCTCCTCGGGACGCTTGGTGTAATAGAAATATTCGAAGTGGCCAAAGCGGATATGGCCTGGCGCCAGACGCAGCACCATCGCGGCGCGTTCCTGCTTTTCGCGCCAGACCGGGGTGTCGGAGCCGATCACGCAGGCTGCTCGCGAGGACGGAATGTTCAGCGCGTGCAGCGCTTCGGAAGCGAGGAATTCACGGATCGACGAACGCAGCACGGCGCGACCATCGCCCATGCGCGAAAACGGCGTCTGCCCGGCGCCCTTGAGGTGCAAGTCCCAGTGCTCGCCGGCCGCGTTGTAGACCTCGCCGAGCAATAAGCCGCGACCATCACCCAGTTGCGGCGTGTAGCCGCCGAACTGATGCCCGGAGTACACCATCGCTCGCGGTTCGGCATCGGCCCACAGCTTGTGGCCGCCGAACAGTTCGGCAAACTCTTGCGTTTCGGCGGTGGCCGGCTCTAGATCCAGCAGGGCGAGCGCTGCGGGACTTGCGACGACCAGACGAGGGTTGTCGATCGGCTCGGGCAGCACGTGGGCGGAGAATGCATCGCCAAGGCGGGCGAAACGATTGTCGAAGGTCAGTTCGTCGAGGGCTTTCAAGGGCCGGCTCCAGCAGAATGTCCGAGCATTCTGCTGGGATTAACCGGGTTAGTCGAGTTTGGTCGGTGGCGGCTCTTGCAAAGGCTCTTGTGGCGAATCTTGCAGCGGTTTTTGCTCGGCGCCAACCGGCACGATGGTTTTGGTCTCCGCTTCGATGGGCACCAACTTGTATTCCTGGCCATGCAGGTTCTTCAGGTAAACCTCCATCTGGCGGAACGAGATGTTGATGTGCTGCTTCTTGAACTCGCGGTTGATAAAGCGGTTGACCTCATCAAGCACGGGGTTGCGGTCACCCAGATCGCGTACGTGCATGCGCAGTTCGTGGTCGAGGGTGCTTTCGCCGAAGTTGAGGAAGTACACGAGCGGTTCCGGCTCCTTGAGCACGCGCGGGTTTTCCCGGGCGGCCTTGAGGAGCAGCTCTTTGACCAGATCGAGATCGGAACCGTAGTCGACACCGAGTTTGAGCGTGACTCGGGTGACGGTGTCGGTCAGCGACCAGTTGATCAGTTGCCCGGTGATGAACGTCTTGTTCGGGACAATGATGTCCTTGCGGTCGAAGTCGGTAATAGTCGTGGCGCGGATGCGGATCTTGCTCACCGTGCCCGACAGGTTGCCGATGGTGATGGTGTCGCCGATCCGCACCGGGCGTTCGAACAGAATCATGATGCCGGAGATGAAGTTGGCGAAGATCTCCTGCATACCGAAACCGAGGCCGACCGACAGCGCCGCCACCAGCCATTGCAACTTGTCCCAACTCACGCCGAGGGTCGACAGGGTCGTGACGAAGCCGATGCCAGCGATCACGTAGGACAGCAGTGTCGTGGTCGCGTAAGCACTGCCCTGCGCCAGATTGAGTTTTGACAGCACGAACACTTCGAGCAGGCCGGGCAAGTTGCGCGCCAGGGCAAAGGTGATGCCAATGATGATCAGCGCGCCAAGCATGTCGCCGATGCTGATCGGCACCATGCTCATGTTGGCGCCGGTGCCACTGGTGTATTCGTAAAGGGTGATGTTGTCGAGGTACGAGAACACCGAGATCAGGTCCGACCAGACCCAGTACAGCGCCGCGATGAAACCGCCGAGCAGGGCCAGACGGATCAGGCGCAGGGACTGTTCGTTGACCTTTTCGATGTCCAGCGTCGGCTCTTCAATGACGGCTTCGCCTTCGCCGGCCTCTTTCGCGGCCTGGCGCTTGGCCAGGGCACGCTGGTAAGCCAGACGCCGTGCGGCAACGCTGAGGCCGCGAACGAAGGTGGCTTCGATCACCAGCCAGAACATCAATAGATAGAGCGTGTTGATCAAGCGATCGCTGAGTTTCAGCGCGGTGTAGTAGTAACCAAAGCAAACGGCTACGAACAACGCGATTGGCAGCAGGGTAAACATCACGCCAAGAGCCTTGCGGAACAGCGAGGTGTTTTGGTGGGTAGGGCTGCTGATCAGCAGACGGCTGAGCAGCCATGCCATCAACGCGTAGCAGGTCAGCACCACCGGCATGCCGAGGACGTCGTCGGCCAGCGCCGCTGGCTGCAATTCCGCGACCGCGACCACTGCCACCAGTGCCATGACCACCAGGCCGAGTCGACGCACCCAGCCTTGCAGGAATTCGACCTGGGGTTTTTCCCAGCGGAAGTGCAATTCGGCCACGCCGCCCGGCGCCAGAATCCGGTAGGCGGTGTAGAACACCAGCCATGCCTGACCCATTTGCAGCAGCGCCGCGCCCATGTTGGCGTTCTGTCCGCGGGCGTCGATCTGCAAGGCCAGACCGCACAGGCCCAGTCCCAGCGCCACCGGCATCGCCAGCAGAATATTGATCAGGATCGCCTGCGGCGTGTGCCACTGGCTGTCGCGTTTGAAGTGGCCGATGTCCTGGTGAACCTTGTTCAGGCGCCCATACAGACTCTTGCGCCGCCACAGCAACGCGCCGATCAGCAGCGCCAGCGGCAGGAACAGCAACGGTCGCTGGGTCAGCCCGTCGGTCAACTCGCTCAGGCTGGAAGCCCACGGCAACGTATCGACCTGACGCTTGAGGCGATCCGGCACGCCGCGCATCCACTCCAGATCCAGCGGCTTGTTGCTGGGAATCCAGAACATCTGCTCGTCGAGGGTCGCGCGCAGGCTTTGCGCGGTGCTCAGCAGTTGCTTCTGGTTGAGTTGCAGGGTGATCGATTCGTTGAGCATCGCGCTCAATTCGCGGTTGAGCCGCTCCAGCAGGTCGGCGCGCGTGTTGGCCAGGTCAAGGAGGCTTTTGCGCAGCTGCGGCGTAATCTCTTCCGGCGGCTGGGTAGTCAGCAGGTTGTCCACATAGGACGCCGGATTGCTCAGCAGTTCACGCTGCTGGCTGACATCAAACTGATACAGGCGGATGTCGGCGATCTGATCCGCCAGATCACGGTCGACCTTCAGGCGAGGCAGAGCCTGTTTCTGTTTGTAGAGAATCTTCGACAGCAGCAGGCTGCCCTTGAGCACGGCAATCTGCTCGTCGAGGGCGGAGTCGCTCTGGGTCAGAGTGTCGAGTTGCTGTTTGGTTAGCAGGTTCTGCTGAGTGACTTCGTTGAGACGATCGGTACTCTTGAGCAGGTAGTCCGAGAGTTTGAGGTTGGCGGCGCTTTCAGTGGCGAGCAGGCTGCTGCTGCCGGCCTTCTGTGCCTCGATCGATTGCTGGGTGACGGTTTCCTGAGACTGCGCCAGACGCTTCTGGTTGATCAGGGTCTGCAGTTCCTGGATCTCGCGGTCGAGGCGGTCGGATTTTTCGGACAGCAGGTCATGTTGAGCGTTGCCCAGATCCTGCAACTGGTTATTGCCGGCCAGTTCCTGGCGGCGCAACGGTATCAGCGCGTTCAGCGCCGCCAGCTCGGCATTCAACTGGTCGCGCTGCTCGGCGCTGACGGTCTTGCCCGCTTCCTTGCCGGACTTGAGGATGTTGTTGATCTGCTGAATGCGCGTCTGGCTGGCGGAAATTTCTGCCTGAGCCCGCTCGGGACGAGTCTGCGCGGTGATGATCAGGCTGTTGGCCTCGGCCAGGGCTTTTTGCAGATCACTTTGCTGGGTCGAGCGATCCGTCAGGATTTGCTCCAGCTGCTGGATCGACTCCTTGGGGAAACGCTGGGTCACCGGCACCACCGCAGTGGCCTTGAGACGCGTCAGTTCGCGGGTGCTCTCGATGGTCTGCCGGGGCGCGGAGGCCAATTGCTGCTTGAGATCGATCAGCTTCTGTTCGTAATCACGCTGATTGTTCAGATGATTGAGGGTGTTCTGCAGGACAGTTTGCAGAGTCTTTTTATCGGCATCCGGCAGTTTACTGTCGGCGAGCTTGTCGAGGCTGGCCTGCACGGATTGGCTCGACGGTGGTTCGGCGGCGTACAGCGGGCCGACAGTAAGACTCAGGCCCAGAAGGGCCGCGACGAAAAAGGAGCGCAGGGTAGGCATAGAGACCGGTCAAGCAAGTGATAGTGGACGCAGTTTAGAGGAAGAGTCCGGGGCCCGGGCGACTTCCTTCGGGGAATCTGACGCCCACTTTAGCAATCTTGTTCCCGTCCATGACCGCCACCGTCCAATGGGTGTTGTTCCACTCCACCTGGTCACCCACGATCGGCGCGCCCCCAACCTTGTGGGCAATGAAGGTGCCCAGGGTCATGTCCGGATCGATACCTTCGGCCGGCAAGCCATAAAGCGCGGCAACCGCTTTAAGCTGGGCGTCTCCTTCGAGCACGAAGTCGCCGAAGAAACGCAGGTCGAGGCCACGTTGTGGCGCCTGGCTGAACAGTTTTCCGAGCGCCGGCAAGTTGTGTTCATGGCCGATAACACACAGCAAATCATCGACTTCCAGCACCGTACTACCCGACGGATGGAGCAGTTGCTGGCCACGAAACAGCGCGGCGATGCGTGTGCCTTCGGGCATTTTCAGCTCGCGCAGGGGCGAACCGATGCACCATTTCTCCGCGCCGAGCTTATAAACGAACAGCTCCCACTCGCTGGTGATGTGCACTTCCAGTGCGGATCGCGAAATCGGCGCAGGCTCCGGAGGTACGGTGACCTTCAGCAGTTTGGCGACCCACGGCAGGCTTGTGCCCTGCACCAGCAGTGACACCAACACGATGAAGAAGGCGAGGTTGAAGTACAGCTGCGCGTTCGGCAGCCCGGCCATCAGCGGGAACACCGCAAGAATGATCGGAACCGCGCCGCGCAGGCCAACCCAGGAAATAAAGACTTTCTCGCGGCCATGGAACGCCTTGAACGGCAGCAGGCCGACCATCACCGACAACGGCCGCGCAAACAGAATCATCCACAGCGCCAGGCCGAGGGCGGGCAGGGCGATGGGCAGCAAATCGTGCGGCGTGACCAGCAGCCCCAGCACCAGGAACATGCCGATCTGCGCCAGCCACGCCATGCCATCGAGCATGTGCAGGATGCCGTGACGGCTGCGCACCGGGCGGTTGCCGATCACCAGGCCACACAGGTACACCGCGAGGAAACCGCTGCCGTGCAAGGCGTTGGTCAGGGCAAACACCACCAGACCGCCAGCGATCACCAGAATCGGATACAGGCCGGCGGCGAGGTTGATCCGGTTGACCATTTGCAACATCAACCAGCCACCGCCGAGCCCGACCATGCCACCGATACCGAACTCGCGGATCAGGTGGGTCAACAGGCTCCAGTGCAAACCGGTCTGGCCGCTGGCGAGCATGTCGATCAGGGTCACGGTGAGGAACACCGCCATCGGGTCGTTGCTGCCGGATTCGATTTCCAGGCTGGCGCTCACCCGTTCGTTCAGGCCCTTGCCGCCGAGGAGCGAGAACACCGCCGCGGCGTCGGTGGAGCCGACGATGGCGCCGATCAGCAGGCCCTGGATCAGGTTCAGGTCGAACAACCAGGCCGCTGCCATGCCGGTCAGTCCGGTGGTGATCAAGACTCCGACCGTCGCCAACGACAGCGCCGGCCACAACGCCACGCGAAAACTTGATACCCGCGTGCGCAAGCCGCCGTCGAGCAGGATCACCGCCAGCGCGAGGTTGCCGACCAGATAAGCCGTGGGGTAATTGTCGAAAATGATCCCGCCGCCATCGACCCCGGCGGCCATGCCGACCGCGAGAATAATGACCAGAATCGGAATGCCGAGCCGGGAAGAGAGTGAGCTGACAAGAATGCTTGCGCCTACCAGCAACGCGCCGATCAAGAACAGGCTGTTGATGGTCGTCGCATTCAAAGGCAGTACTCCAGAAGCGTAAAGACGGGCGCAAACTGACCATGCAGTCTGCGTGCCAGCGATTCTAACCTGTTGAAATGTGGTGATGTCAAAAAGGTTTTTGGTAGATCAAAAGATCGCAGCCTGCGGCAGCTCCTACAGGGTGTACATCAATCCCATGTAGGAGCTGCCGAAGGCTGCGATCTTTGCTCTTGTCGATCAAAGGCTGAACCGCCCAACCATATTGTTCAGATCCAGCGCCAGCCGCGACAGCTCGTTACTCGCCGCACTGGTCTGATTCGCGCCGGTCGCCGATTGCACCGACAGATCGCGGATGTTCACCAGATTACGGTCGACTTCCCGCGCCACCTGCGCCTGTTCTTCAGCGGCGCTGGCGATCACCAGGTTGCGCTCGTTGATCTCGACGATGGCGGTGTTGATGGTGTCCAGCGACATCCCGGCACCACGGGCGATGTTCAGCGTCGACTCAGCACGCTCAGTACTGTTGCGCATCGAATCCACAGCGTGTTCGGTGCCGCTCTGAATGCTGCCGATCATGCGCTCGATTTCGCTGGTCGACTGCTGAGTGCGATGGGCCAAGGCACGCACTTCGTCCGCGACCACCGCAAAACCACGACCGGCCTCACCGGCACGCGCGGCTTCAATCGCGGCGTTCAGCGCCAGCAGGTTGGTCTGATCAGCCAGGCCACGAATCACGTCCAGCACCTTGCCGATGTCACGGGACTCATTGGCCAGATCACCGATCAGGCTCGCCGTGCTCTGCACGTCGGCGCTCATGCGTTCGATGGCGCTGACCGTTTCCTGCACCAGATCACGGCCGTCGCCTGCTGACGTGGTGGCGTTCTTCGAGGCTTCCGAGGTGCTTACCGCGTTGCGGGCGACTTCTTCGACCGCGCTGGTCATCTCGTTGACCGCCGTAGCCGCCTGTTCGATTTCGTTGTTCTGCTGAGTCAGGCCGCGCGCGCTTTCGTCGGTGACGCTGTTGAGTTCTTCTGCGGCCGAAGCAAGTTGCGTGGCCGAACCGGAAATCCGCTGCAGGGTGTCACGCAGCTTCGATTGCATCTTGGCCATCGCCGCCAGCAGGCGTCCGGCTTCGTCGCTGCCGTCGACGTGGATCGGCTGCGTCAGATTGCCTTCGGCGATGGTCTCTGCCGCTTCCAGTGCTTTGGAGATTGGCTTGGTGATGCTGTTGGTCAGCAACCAGGCGAACAGCACAGTCAGGCCGCTGGCAATGATCAGCAGAGTGACCACCAGGTTGAACGACATGGAGTACTGGTCAGACGCATCTTTATCAGTTTCGGCGATTTGCTGGGTGTTGATTTCCAGCAAGCGCGCCAACGCGGCATTCACCGCTTCCGAATTGCTCAGCAAGTCGCTATTGAGCATCTGCCGCAGTTCATCGATCTGGTTGTTGCGCGACAGGGTTTTCATCCTGTCTTCCAACTGGCGGTACTGCGCGAGCAATTGCACGTACTGGTCGTAAGCCGAGCGTTCCTGTGGGCCGTCGATCATTGGCTCATAGGCGCGTTGCGCGTCGGCGATCTGCTTGTTGCGCAGTTCGAAGAGCTCGAAGGTTTTTTGCTGGACGTCCGGTTCACGGTTGATCAGCAAGCGATACGACAGCACCCGAAGACGAAGCGTCAGTTGAGTGAATTCGTCCAGGGCCTTGATCGATGGCACGCTCTCGGTGGCGATGTCTTCGCCTGCCGCGCGGATTTTGTCCATCTGGTTCAGGGCGAACACACCGAGAATCAACATCAGGCCGCCGATCAGGGCGAAACCAGTGAACGCCCGGGGGGCGATATTCATATTGCGGAGGGACATGGGCGGATACCGAAAAGGGCCGCATCCATGCGGGCTGAGACTGCTAATGCATGGCTTATCGGTCAGGCAAATGAACTCTTTAGTTCATGTGCGTATTTGTCGCACCCCGCATTGAGCGACGAAGTGCAGGAACCAGATTGGCAGATCACAGTCTTTTAAACTCGCGAGAACGGTCGGCCGTCAGGAAAATCAAGGCTTTGCGCCGGTTTAAACCTAGCGTCCACGACGACTTTTCTTTATCGTACGCGCCCTTTGAAAAACGCTTGGAAGATCAAAATGTTGGAAGCATCCCTCAGCCAGTTGGAACAGCTCGTCAGCGACCTGGTGCAACAGAACCAGACCCTTTCGCAAACCAACCAGACCCTGTCCACGGAACTGGCCCAGGCCAAGGATGAAAACGAAAGCCTGCAACTGAACCTGATGGAACAGGAAGAAAAACACGGCGCCACCGCCGCGCGCATTCAAGCCCTGGTTGATCGCGTCAACGCAGGTCCTGTCAGCGCATGAGCCACCACACAGCAGGGGTAAAAGTTGTCTCCATTCTTGGGGAGGACTATTCGATCAAGGCGCCAGCCGGGGAAGAACAGACCCTGCTGGACGCCGCACTCATGCTCAAGGCCGCGTTGGCGGACACCAAAAGGAAATACCCGACGCTGATCGGCGACCGCCTGCTGGTGCTGGCGGCAATGAATCTGTGCTCGCAGCAGATCGAAATGAAGAAACAGCACCAGCAAGAACTCGACCGTTATCAAGAGCAAGTCAGCGCCACGGTCGACACCATCGCCAAGACCATCAATCAGGGTTGATGGGGTTGCGCACAACCAAAGAATAGATTGTCGATTGAGTTGTATACAATCGGCACGGCTGTTGCATTGTTTCGGCCACTTATTCTTTGGGGGTGCTCCATGCATTTGTGGCGACGCAGTATTCAATGGCAGCTGATTCTCAGTATGGGCACCGCCCTGCTGGTCAGCATCCTGATCGTGGTTGGCATTTATACCCTGGTGGTCAACCGCCTCGCCCAGAGCTATCTGGTCGAACAAGCGCTGCCGTCGAGCATTGAAGCGACGCGCAACGATATCGAACGCATCCTCATACAACCGCTGACCGCCGCGAAAGATATCGCTAGCAATTCGATGGTGCGCGACTGGCTGGCCGCCGGTGAAGACAGCAGCAAAACGGCCGGCTTCGCGCAGTATCTGGAAGGCATCCGCGCCGAACATAAAGCATTTACTGCTTTGATCATCGGCACTGAATCCAATCACTACATCAGCGAAAAAGGCCTGGATCGCACGCTCAGCCGTACCAAACCGGCCGACGCCTGGTTTTACTCCTTCCTCGACAGCGATCAGCCGCGCACCCTCAATATCGACAACGATGTGGCGACGGGAGAGCTGGCGCTGTTCATCGATTTGAAGGTCGAACAGGCTGGCAAAGTCGTCGGTGTGGCGGGCCTTGGGTTGAGCATGAAAGAGCTGTCGGAGCTGATCCATAATTTCAGCTTTGGTGAGCGCGGCAAGGTCTATCTCGTGCGTTCCGACGGTTTGATCCAGGTTCATCCTGAAGCGCAGTTCAGTGGTAAACGCACCTTGAACGAGCAGATCGGCGCCGAAGCGGCGCAAGCGGTCATGGGCCAGAAAGTGGCGACGAATCGCTCATTTCAGCGCGACGGCGAGGATTTCCTCGCTTTCAGCCTGCCGTTACGCGATCTCGGCTGGACGCTGGTGGCCGAAGTGCCGCAATCGCAGATCTACGCCGAAGCCCGCAAGGCGATGTGGATGAGCGGCGCAATCGGTCTGGCAGTGGCGCTGGTATGCCTGCTGCTGGTGGTGTGGCTGGCGCAGGGGCTGGTGCGGCCGATCCGTCAGGTAACAGCCGCGTTGGTGGCAATCGGTAGCGGTGGGGGGGATTTGACCCATCGGTTAGATTCCAGTCGTGCAGACGAGTTGGGTGACCTGGCGCGCGGCTTCAATCGCTTCCTCGACAGTCAGCGCGAAATGATTGGCGAAGTCCTGACCACCAGCGAGCGCCTGCGCACGGCGGTGGGGCAGGTGGCGAAAGTGGTGGAAAACACTGCCGAGCGTTCCGGTCGCCAGCAGGAAATGACCGACATGGTCGCCACGGCTGTCCACGAAATGGGCCTGACCGTGCAGGAAATCGCGCAAAACGCCGGCAACGCCGCACTCGCTTCGCAAAACGCGCGGGATGAAGCCATGCAAGCGCGGGAAGTGGTGGGCGGCTCGATTCGGCACATTGAAAGCATGTCCGATGAAATCGGCCTGGCGGCCGGTGCGGTGGGTGAACTGGCGCAGCAAGTGGCATCGATCGACTCGGTGCTGGCGGTGATTCGCGGCGTCTCTGAACAGACCAATTTGCTCGCCCTTAACGCGGCTATCGAGGCTGCCCGGGCGGGTGACATGGGGCGTGGTTTTGCTGTAGTAGCCGATGAGGTCCGCACGTTGGCGCGACGGACCCAAGCGTCCACCGACGAAATTCAACTGATGATCGGCAGCCTCAAGCAGGGCGCGGAAAATGCCGTGTCATCGATGCGCACCGGGCAAGCAGCGACGGGCACTGGGGTCGAGTCGAGCCAGCGTACCGGTGCGTCGCTGACGGCGATCACCGGGCAGGTCGAGCGCATCAGCGACATGAACCATCAGGTGGCGACCGCGACCGAAGAACAGTCAGCGGTGACTGAAGAGATCAACCGCAACGTACAGGGTATTTCCGATCTGGCCCGGGCGACGGCGGGGGAGGTTCGGGCGTGTCGCGAGGATTGTCAGATGTTGCAGCGTCTGGCGGATGATCTGGCGCGGCAGATGGGTGGGTTCAGGTTGAGCTGATGCCCTGTCAGTTCCGGCCCCATCGCGGGCAAGCCCGCTCCCACAGGTATTGCGGCGTGTTCACATGGTGCGTGAACACCACAGAACCCTGTGGGAGCGAGTTTGCCCGCGAAGACGGTATCAGCCGCACGCATAATCCAGATCAGAACCAAGCATCCTGCATCGCCAGGCACGTATCATCCCGCGCCTCCAGCAACGCCAACTCGTGGTGACAGCCCGGCACTTCCCACGTCAGGAAATACCGCGCCGCCTGCAACTTGCCCTTATAGAAGTCGGCGTCCGCGGCATTGCCCTTGGCCAAGCCTTCCTCGGCGCGAATAGCCTGCTCCAACCAGCGCCAGCCAATCACCGTGTGGCCAAACACTTTCAGATACAGCGCCGAATTCGCCAGGCTGCTGTTGACCTTGCCCTGGGCAAGATCGGTCAGCAAACCGATGGTCACCACTTGCAGGCGCGCCACCAGTTTTTCCAACGGCTCACGCAGTGCGGTTAACGATTCGTACGCAACAGCGCGTTCAGCGGTGTCGGCGATCAGCCGCACCAGTTGCTTCAAGCCTGCCCCACCGTTCTGCGCCAGTTTGCGCCCGAGCAAGTCCAGCGACTGAATGCCGTGGGTGCCTTCGTGAATCGGATTCAAACGGTTATCGCGGTAATACTGCTCAACCGGGTATTCGCGGGTGTAACCGTGGCCGCCGAGAATCTGGATCGCCAGTTCGTTGGCCTTGAGGCAGAACTCCGACGGCCAGGATTTGACGATGGGTGTCAGTAAATCCAGCAGTTCATGGGCGTGCTTGCGCTCGGCTTCGGTTTCCAGTGTTGTGGTGTCATCGAACAACCGCGCCGCATACAGCCCGAGGTCAAAGGCACCTTCGACGTAGGACTTTTGCGTCAGCAGCATGCGTCTGACGTCGGCGTGCTGAATGATCGCCACGGGCGCAGTGGTTGGATCCTTGCTGTCCGGCACCCGGCCTTGCGGACGTTCGCGAGCGTACTCCAGCGAATACAGGTAACCGGCGTAACCGAGCATCACCGCGCCCATGCCAACGCCGATCCGCGCCTCGTTCATCATCTGGAACATGTAGCTCAAACCGCGATGCGCTTCACCGACCAGATAGCCGACACATTCACCGTTATCGCCGAAGTTCAGCGCGGTAGACGTCGTGCCCCGCCAGCCCATCTTGTGGAACAGGCCCGCCAGCAGCACATCGTTGCGTTGGCCCAGGGTGCCGTCATCGTTGACCAGCAACTTCGGCACGATGAACAGCGAGATACCTTTTACCCCCGGCGGCGCGTCTGGCAGCTTGGCCAGCACCATGTGCACGATGTTTTCCGAGAGCGGATGATCACCGCCGGAAATAAAGATCTTGTTGCCCTTGAGGCGATAGGTGCCGTCGGCCGCAGGCTCGGCGCGGGTGCGAATATCCGACAGCGAAGAGCCCGCGTGCGGCTCGGTCAGGGCCATGGTGCCGAAAAAACGGCCATCGATCATCGGTTGCAGGAAGCGCTGCTTCTGTTCATCCGTGCCGAAGCTTTCGATCAGGTTGGCCGCGCCCATGGTCAGGAACGGGTACGAAGTCGAAGCAGCATTGGCCGACTGGAAATGCGCGAAGCAGGCTTGCGACAGCAGTGTAGGAAGTTGCATGCCGCCGGCGTCGAAACTTCTCGCAGCGTTGAGGAATCCGGCTTCGAGGAAAGCATCCACCGCCGGTTTCACCTCGGGAATCAGAATCGCCTGACCGTTCTCGTAGCGCGGTTCGTTCTCGTCACCCTTGCGGTTGTGCGGCGCGAAGTATTTCTCGGCAATGTTGCGGGCGGTGCCAATGGCGGCATCGAAGGTCTCGCGGTTGTGCTCGGCAAAGCGCTCACGCCGGGTCAGGCCTTCGGCATCAAGGACTTCATACAGCTCGAAAGCCAGATTGCGGGAACTGAGCAGCGTCTCGGACATGGCGGCCTACCTGAAATTGGGGTTGGGCCGAGTCTAGGCTTGCTGATAAACACTGAACAGGAAGATTGATAAGCGTGATGTTGGGCTAGAGCGCCGACTTAACGAACACCCCAAACAATTGTGGGAGCGAGCCTGCTCGCGAAAGCGGTGGGTCAGGTAACATTGATGTCGACTGACACTCCGTCTTCGCGAGCAGGCTCGCTCCCACAGGGGAATTGCATTCCAGGCGACCATTGCGGTCGCCTGGATTTGCAGCGGTTTAACCGATGGTCATCAAACTCGCATTACCACCCGCCGCAGCGGTGTTAACACTCAACGCGCGCTCAATCACCAGACGCTCCAGCGCAATGTTGGTCTCGCCCTGGGACAAGCCCTGAACCCCAACGATCGCGCCGGCACGCTTGGCAATCTGCTGGCAAACGCCGCGCAACTGGTCCGAATGGCCGTGGTGCAGAACGGCATCGAATACCACGTCGTCCTTGTTCCAGTCGGCTACCAGTTTGATCCGCGCCTGAATTTCCTTCGGCAGACGTGCGAACAATGCCTTGCTGATGTCGGACTCTGGCCATACCGCCGAACCGCCTACAGCCAGTACTGCGGCCAGTTGGGTCAGTAGATCGCCTTCAACGTCCGCCAGGCACAACACGTGTTCACGCGGCAGGATCGCGTAGCTGTTCTTCTCACCGGTCGGGCCGGCCAGCACGCGGGTAATGCCGCTTTGCGATTGCGCGGCGTACTGAACGCACAGGGTGCTCAGGTCAGCGAACTTGTTGCTGTCAGCCCAGGCTTTCAGGGCGGTCAATGGCTTGCTCATGGCGTCACGCAGGCGAACGTCCGGGGCTACGGCAGCATCACCGCGAGCGAAGGATTGTTCGATAGCATCGGTCGGACGCGTCGACAGCAAGCGATACAGGTACAGCGGGCCACCGGCTTTCGGGCCAGTCCCCGACAAACCTTCGCCGCCGAACGGCTGCACGCCGACCACAGCACCGACGATGTTGCGGTTGACGTAGACGTTACCGGCGTTGACGTTGTCGATCACCTTGGCGATGGTCTCGTCGATACGGGTGTGCACGCCGAGGGTCAGGCCATAACCGGAAGCGTTGATCTGGCCGATCAACTGGTCGATCTCTTTGCGCTTGTAGCGAACCACGTGCAGCACCGGGCCGAAGATCTCGCGTTGCAGCTCGTCGAAGCTTTCCAGCTCGATCAGGGTCGGCATGACGAAGGTGCCGCGTTTGACTTCTTCGGTGTCAGCGATAGCCACCTGGTACACGTTACGACCTTTGTCGCGCATGCCCTGGATGTGCTTGTCGATGCCGGCCTTGGCTTCGGCGTCGATCACCGGTCCAATGTCCACGGACAGACGCTCAGGGTTACCGAGACGGGATTCCGCCATGGCACCTTTAAGCATTTCGATGACGCGATCAGCAGAATCTTCCTGCAAGCACAGTACGCGCAGGGCAGAGCAACGCTGACCAGCGCTGTCGAACGCCGAGGACACTACGTCGATCACGACTTGTTCAGTCAGAGCAGACGAGTCGACGATCATCGCGTTCTGGCCACCGGTTTCGGCGATCAGCGGAATCGGACGACCCTGGTTGTCGAGGCGACCGGCGATGTTGCGTTGCAGCAGACGCGCGACTTCGGTGGAGCCTGTGAACATCACGCCTTTGACGCGATCATCACCGACCAGGCCTGCGCCGACGGTTTCACCGCGACCCGGCAGCAGTTGCAGCACGCCTTCCGGAATCCCGGCTTCGAGCATCAGGCGCACAGCCTGAGCCGCCACCAGCGGGGTTTGTTCGGCCGGTTTGGCCAGTACCGGGTTACCGGCAGCCAGAGCGGCGGCGACTTGACCGCTGAAGATCGCCAACGGGAAGTTCCACGGGCTGATACACACCACTGGGCCCAGTGGGCGGTGGGCGTCATTGCTGAAGTCGTTGCGTGCCTGCACCGCGTAATAACGCAGGAAGTCGACAGCTTCGCGGACTTCGGCGATGGCGTTGGCGAACGTCTTGCCGGCTTCGCGAGCCAACAGGCCCATCAGCGGCTGGATCTCGCCTTCCATCAAATCAGCGGCACGCTCCAGAATCGCGGCACGTTCAGCGGGCGGGGTGGCCTGCCAGATCGGCGCAGCGTTCAGGGCGCATTGAATAGCGTTGTCGACGTCTTCAACCGTAGCTTCCTGCACGTGGCCGACCACATCACGGTGATCCGCAGGGTTCAGCACTGGCGCAGGCGTTTCGGTGCTGGAAGCGCAACCGAGCATCGGCGCGGCTTTCCAGTCGTTGTGTGCGGTGGCGAGCAAAGCGCAGGACAACGACGCCAAACGGTGTTCGTTGGCCATGTCGATGCCGCTGGAGTTGGCGCGCTCGGCACCATAAAGGTCACGCGGCAGCGGGATGCGCGGATGCGGCAGGCCGAAGCCACCTTCCACGGTCGCCATCTGCTCGATCTGAGCAACCGGATCGGCCACCAGCTCCTGAATCGAAATCGACTGGTCAGCGATGCGGTTGACGAACGAGGTGTTCGCACCGTTTTCCAGCAGACGACGCACGAGGTACGCCAGCAGGGTTTCGTGAGTGCCAACCGGTGCGTACACGCGGCACGGACGGTTCAGTTTGCCTTCGGAAACTTTGCCTACAACCTGCTCGTAGAGCGGTTCGCCCATGCCGTGCAGGCACTGGAATTCGTACTGGCCGGGGTAATAGTTCTGACCGGCAATATGGTAAATGGCCGACAGGGTGTGGGCATTGTGCGTAGCGAACTGCGGGTAGATGACTTCCGGCACCGACAGCAGTTTGCGTGCGCAAGCGATGTAGGAAACGTCGGTGTACACCTTGCGGGTGTAGACCGGGTAGCCTTCCAGGCCTTCGACCTGGGCGCGCTTGATTTCGCTGTCCCAGTACGCGCCTTTCACCAGGCGGATCATCAGGCGATGACGGCTACGGCGAGCCAGGTCAATCACGTAGTCGATCACATACGGGCAGCGCTTCTGGTAAGCCTGGATGACGAAACCGATGCCGTTCCAGCCAGTCAATTGCGGTTCGAAGCACAGGCGCTCGAGCAGATCCAGCGACAGTTCGAGACGGTCAGCTTCTTCAGCGTCGATGTTCAGGCCGATGTCGTATTGCTTGGCCAGCAAGGTCAGCGACAGCAGGCGCGGATACAGCTCTTCCATCACGCGCTCGTACTGCGCACGGCTGTAACGCGGGTGCAGTGCCGACAGCTTGATCGAGATGCCCGGGCCTTCATAAATCCCACGACCGTGAGAGGCTTTGCCGATCGAGTGGATCGCTTGTTCGTACGACGCCAGGTACTTTTGCGCGTCGTGTTCGGTCAGCGCTGCTTCACCAAGCATGTCGTAGGAGTAGCGGAAGCCCTTGGTTTCGAACTTGCTCGCGTTGGCCAGTGCTTCGGCAATGGTCTCGCCGGTCACGAACTGCTCGCCCATCAGGCGCATGGCCATGTCGACGCCTTTGCGGATCATCGGTTCGCCGCTCTTGCCGATGATGCGGCTCAGCGACGAAGTCAGTCCGGCTTCGTTATGCGTCGACACCAGTTTGCCGGTCAGCAGCAGACCCCAGGTGGCGGCGTTGACGAACAGCGACGGGCTGTTGCCCAAGTGCGGGTGCCAGTTGCCGGTGCTGATCTTGTCGCGGATCAGTGCATCGCGAGTGCCCTTGTCCGGGATACGCAGCAGCGCTTCGGCCAGGCACATCAGCGCCACGCCTTCCTGGGACGACAGGGAAAATTCCTGCAACAGACCTTGAACAATGCCTGCACGACCGCCGGCACTTTTCTGGTTGCGCAGTTTTTCTGCGATGGACGCAGCGAGTTTGTTGGTGGCTTCGGCCATTGCGACCGGCAGGCGAGCCTGCTCGATCAGCATCGGTACCACTTCCGGCTCAGGGCGACGGTAAGCGGCAGTGATGGAGGCGCGCAGCACCGATTGCGGCAGAATGCTTTCAGCGAATTCAAGGAAGCACTGGTGGGCGTGATCGTTGTGGACTTCGCCCGAGTCGTCGGCGTCCTTGGCGGACAAGCCGTTCAGCTCGGTCAGGGTTGCACCACCCTCGAGTTTTTCCAGGTAATTGAAAATTGCCTGCTTGATCAGCCAGTGCGGCGTACGATCAATCGAGGTTGCGGCGGCCTTCAGGCGCTCGCGGGTCGGGTCATCGAGTTTGACCCCAAGGGTGGTGGTAGCCATATTTTTATCCTCATGGTTGCCACAGTTGCGTGGCATCAGCTGGCGGCAAGATTAGCCGTGCGCCGAATGAGGTGCAACCGGGTGCAACCCTTTTTTTGTCGGAAATATAGGCAGCTCGTCAGGAAATATTTTCTGGTACGAAAGTGCTGCTCTTGTTTGGTGCTTTTGCTTCTAGCAACAGGCCATAACTGTTACAAAAGGGAGCAAAAACGGGGTCGTCGTCGATAAATCCGACTAGGTGCAACTTATTCTCGCGAAACTGGTTGCACCTTATTTGATTTGTTGCATAGCATTCGCGCCCAAGGTGCAACCGGAATACCCGATGTACCCGGCTGATGGCTTTCCTGGGGAAACATCAGTCCTAAATGCGCGGGATCCGGATCGTCTGCCAAACGTCGTCGTTTGCGAGCGGTTCACCACCGCCGCTACATAAAAACAAAGCCAGGGCGTAACTCAATGAGCGTAAGTAATCCAACCCTGATCACATTCGTGATCTACATCGCAGTAATGGTGCTGATCGGTCTCATGGCCTATCGCTCCACCAACAACCTTTCTGACTACATTCTGGGCGGCCGTAGCCTGGGCAGCGTCGTGACCGCACTGTCTGCCGGTGCTTCCGACATGAGTGGCTGGTTGTTGATGGGCCTGCCGGGCGCCATCTATATGTCCGGTCTTTCCGAAAGCTGGATCGCCATCGGCCTGATCATCGGTGCCTACCTGAACTGGCTGTTCGTTGCCGGCCGTCTGCGCGTGCAGACCGAGCACAACGGCGACGCACTGACTCTGCCTGATTACTTCGCCAGCCGTTTCGAAGACAAAAGCGGCCTGCTGCGGATTATCTCGGCCGTTGTGATTCTGGTGTTCTTCACCATTTACTGCGCTTCGGGCATCGTCGCTGGCGCCCGTCTGTTCGAAAGCACTTTCGGCATGACCTACGAGACGGCGCTGTGGGCCGGTGCTGCGGCAACGATTGCCTACACCTTCGTCGGTGGTTTCCTCGCAGTGAGCTGGACTGACACCGTACAAGCCACGCTGATGATCTTCGCGCTGATCCTGACGCCGATTATCGTGCTGCTGGCCACTGGTGGCGTCGATACCACGTTCCTGGCGATCGAAGCACAGGATCCAAGCAACTTCGACATGCTCAAAGGTACGTCCTTCATTGGCATCATCTCGCTGCTGGGCTGGGGTCTGGGCTACTTCGGCCAGCCGCACATCCTTGCGCGTTTCATGGCCGCGGATTCGGTCAAGTCGATTGCCAAGGCGCGTCGCATCTCCATGGCCTGGATGATCCTGTGCCTGGGCGGTACCGTGGCCGTGGGCTTCTTCGGTATTGCTTACTTCTCGGCGCACCCGGAAGTAGCGGGTCCTGTGACCGAGAACAGCGAGCGCGTGTTCATCGAACTGGCCAAACTGCTGTTCAACCCATGGGTTGCCGGGGTTCTGCTGTCGGCCATCCTCGCGGCTGTCATGAGCACCCTGAGCTGCCAGTTGCTGGTGTGCTCGAGCGCCCTGACCGAAGACTTCTACAAAGCGTTCATTCGCAAGACTGCTTCGCAGAAAGAGCTGGTATGGGTCGGTCGCGCCATGGTGTTGCTGGTTGCTCTGGTCGCCATCGCACTGGCCGCTAACCCGAAAAACCAGGTTCTGGGTCTGGTCAGCTATGCCTGGGCCGGTTTCGGTGCAGCATTCGGTCCGGTTGTGTTGATCTCGGTAATCTGGAAAGGCATGACCCGTGACGGCGCACTGGCCGGTATTCTGGTCGGCGCGATCACCGTGGTCGCCTGGAAGCAGCTGGACGTGATGGGTCTGTACGAAATCATCCCGGGCTTCATCCTCGCCAGCCTGGTCATCTACATCGTCAGCAAGCTCGGTAAGCCGACGGCTGGCATGGTGCAGCGTTTCGAAGCGGCAGAAAAAGATTACAACCTGAACAAGTGATTGTTCTGAGCTGAGGCTCACTAAAAACGGCTCGTCTCCCATAAGGAGGCGGGCCGTTTTTTTGTGCCCGTGTTTTCTATAGATCACTGGAAAACCCTGTGGGAGCTGGCTTGCCAGCGATGGCGGCTTGTCAGTCACTGCATCTGTTGAATGTGCTGGCCACTTCGCTGGCAAGCCAGCTCCCACAGGGTTCAGTGCAGGGTTCGAGGAATCTGTCTGTAGTTGGATGCGGCAATTTGAGTAGGGCATTTAGACGGCCAAAGTAGGGCAAATCTGATTTTTCCGTCACCCACCCAGCCTCCCTTGCCTCTCATGCAGAATCGCCCGCCCTTCATTCTGCAGAGAGACATCGGATGTTCGCGCCTGCCAATCAACCGCGTTTCACGTTGACCCTCGAAGGCGCCCCGCACGACCTCAAAGTCCTTGAGTTCACGGGCACGGAAGCCATCAGCCAGCCCTTTCGCTTCGAGCTGGAGCTGGTCAGTGAGCGGCCGGACCTGGACCTCGAAAGCCTGCTGCACCGTCAGGCGTTTCTGAGCTTTGCTGCGGATGGTTCCGGTATTCACGGTCAGATCTATCAGGTCGGACAGGGCGACTCCGGGAAACGTCTTACTCGTTATCACCTGAGCCTTGTCCCGCGTCTGACGTACCTGGGGCACCGCATCAATCAGCGGATATTCCAGCACCAGAGCGTGCCGCAGATCGTTGCGCAGGTTCTCAAGGACCACGCGATCCTGCGTGATGCCTTCGAATTTCGCCTCGGCAGCGAATACCCGGTGCGCGAATATTGCGTGCAATACGCAGAGAGTGATCTCGCGTTTATCCAGCGCCTGTGCGCCGAAGTCGGCATTCACTACCATTTTCAGCACAGTCCCGAAGGCCACCTGTTGGTGTTCGGCGACGATCAAACGGTGTTCCCGCGCCTGGCCGAGCCGACCCTTTATTTGCCGGGCACTGGCATGGCAGGCGGGGCGCCGGCGATTCAGCGCTTCAATGTTCGCGTGCAAACCCGTACCAGTGTGGTCACCCGGCGCGACTACAACTTCGAGAAGCCGCGCTTGCAACTGCAGAGTCGCATCGACGGCGAACAGAACCCGGTGCTGGAGGATTACCGCTTTCCCGGCCAATTCAACGACCGTGAAACCGGCAAGCACCTCACCCAGCGTGCACTTGAGCGCCATATCGCCGATTACCGTCAAGCCGAAGGCATCAGCGATGAATCCGCACTGGCTTGTGGACATTTCCTGCAACTGACCGGGCATCCGCGTCAGATATGGAATGATCTGTGGCTGCTCACCGCCATCGAACACCGTGGTCGGCAGCCGCAAGTGCTGGAGGAATCGGTGACGAGTGATGGGGAAGAATTCCGTGGTTACCGTAATACCTTTCTCGCGACACCGTGGGACGTGTTCTTTCGTCCAGCCTTGGGGCCCGAAAAGCCAAGGATGCTCGGCTATCAACCGGCAATCGTCACCGGGCCGCAGGACAGCGAAATCCACTGCGATGAGTACGGTCGGGTCAAGGTGCAACTGGCCTGGGATCGCGACGGCGAGTTCAACGAGCACGCCAGTTGCTGGCTGCGAGTTGCCACTGGCTGGGCTCACGATCGTTACGGCAGCGTGTTGATTCCAAGGGTCGGCATGGAAGTGCTGGTCGGTTTCATCGATGCCGACGCGGATAAACCGCTGGTGATGGGGTGTCTGCCAAACGCAGCGACCCCGGTGCCACTGGACTTGCCAGCGGACAAGACCCGCAGCATCTTCCGCAGCCAGAGCAGCCCCGGTGGTGGCGGCTACAACGAACTGCGCATTGAAGACAAAAAAGGCGCCGAGGAAATTTACCTGCGCGCCCAGCGCAACTGGACTCAGCATGTGTTGAATGATCAACAAGTGCAGGTCGACAACCAGCGCAGCATCGTCGTCACCGGCATCGCCAGGCATGAGTTGAAGGCTGACGAACAACGCATCACCCACGGCCAGCGCCAGACCGAAGTGAGGCAGGACGATCATCTGACGGTTGTTGGCGATCGGCATATCCGCGTGAGCAATCAGGCGACTAGCGCCAGTGCGCAATTCCACGTCAGCGCCGGCCAGCAAGTGGTGATTGATGGCGGCGCCAGCGCAACGATTCAGGCGGGCGGGCAGTGGATCAACATTGGCCCCGGCGGAATTTTCAGCAGCGTGCCGATTGTGGTGGGTGGCGCGCCGATGGCGGCGATGAGCGCGGCGCCGAGTGTGCCGGGGCTGCCGGAAAATTTGGTGGCGGCCCCGGCAGCGATGCTGGCGGCCGCGCAGATCATGAGTCTCAAAGGTGACGCGCCATTCTGCGAAGAGTGTGAGCGCTGCAAGGAGGGTGTTTGTGCAGCCTGAATGTCTTGATCCGCACGCATGGCTGGCGCGTGAGCCGCTGAAACCGTCGGAGCAGTTGTTCGCGATTTTCAGTAATGCCAGCGCTGCCAAGCCGCCGTTGCAGTTGGCGCCGAGCCCGGTTTGGGCAGACACGATCTACGCCGAGTGGGATGCGGTGATGCCCTTCGTGGGAATTGTCGCGGCGGACAGTGAGTTTCTGGATTGGGTGGCGACTACCGAGTCCCGCGAATGGGGTTGGTTGGCGGTTTCTTCGGCGAGCCTTGAAGTGGTGATCGAGCATTTTCGCAGCCTGACGCAAGTCTTGATGCCGGACGGGAAGGCTGTGTTTTTCCGGTTTTGGGATGGGCGGTTTCTGTTGCCGATCCTGCAGTCTGAAGAAGTGGAATCGGCGCAGCTGTTGCCGGTGGTCGCGCGCGGACTCATCAATGGTCAGCCTGTTGATATCGGGGGCAGGGCACAGGTTTCGGGGCGGGTGTTTCCTTGGTGGACGGTGCCTGGTTCGGTGTTGGCCTTGAATGGTGATGAGGTTCAGGTCAGCAATGCTGTGCAGTGGCTGAGCGAGGAACATCCGGCGTTGTACGAGGCATTTCCCGAGGCTGTTATGCGCTGCAAGGTCAGGCAGTTTTTTCGGGTTGCAGTGTCGGAAGAATCGTCGCAATCGGCGTTATTGGAGTTTTTGCTGGCAGAGTCGGTGTGAGATTTCCGGGCGAAGGCATCGGACGTTTCCTTCGAGTTGCGGCGGTTTTCATGAACTGGTGGGCGTTGGGTTGCAGGGGTAGGCTTTTCGTTGTCACTGCGAGAGTGGTGACAGGGTGTAGGAACCCTCGCTTTCATGGAGTCACAGTCGGTTGGATTTTTGCGGCACTTGATTCAAGTCCGTAAGATCGTTCGCGGCGGCTGTGCGCGGGACACGCTTCGGCGTGACCGAGGTCCATGATTGCTCGGTTCCTACTCTTGCGCACAGCTGCCACCCAAACCTGTAGGAAGGTGCGTTGGCTGCTCACGTTCATCAATCATGGAGCTAACAAAATGACGACTTTGCATCCCGATCCACCCTACGAAAAAATCATCCCCCATCCTGACAACCGCTTCATGGCCCTGACCGGCAATTGCAGCGACATGCCCACCCTGTTCATCGACACCCACGTCCCCCTCGACATCCTCCTGGACGCCGCCAACCATCGCCTGCGCGCCGTGATCCAGGTCCTGGAAAACATGTGCATGCGCGGCTCGGTCGAATGCGACTCCGTCATCCTCAGCGACTTCGCCCAGCTCTGCGTGATTCCGCTGCGCGACGGCTGTGATGTGCTGGATGTCATCGGCAAGCGGTTGCGTGCAATGCCTTCCTGAATTTTCAGGAGCAAAATCAAAAGATCGCAGCCTTCGGCAGCTCCTACATGAAATCCCCTGTAGGAGCTGCCGAAGGCTGCGATCTTTTGACGTTGAGGGTACGGCAGTCAGTCTGCGATGTAGCGATCCTGTGTCTTGATAAAACTGTCGAAAGCCTCTGAGTTGTAGACCTCCAGGCACCCATAAAAAACGACATTGCTGTTCGAGTGTTTGCTGATCGATGGTGTCTGCTTGTAGGCCGCATACACATAGTTTCTGGTTTCTTTATATGGATCGTGCAGCACTTGCAGCGTGTCTTCATTCTGCAGGACGGAGTGCATGCCTTTGCCCATGAACGAGTAAGCACCAGCGGACAGACCGATGTCCTTTTCCAAGGCTGAATTTTCTTTGAATGGCTTCAGGATGCAGTGACTCAAGCCGTAGTTCTTGAGCATTTGGCGGGCCTGCGCAATGTGGTTTTCGCCCGAAACAGCGTGCATTGAGCAGATCAGGCACAGAGAGAAAAAGATCGGGTGACGCATGGGTTGGACTTCCTGTCGGCGGGTACCTGCCTGTTAAGCGAGATAAATGACCTGTGGCGATGGGGTTGGGTCAGATTCTTAACATGTAAGAGGCCGCTCGGCTACCAACCCCTGACTTGCCGCCCGGTAAAAGGTAAACTTCGCGGCCTTCGCAGGAGCAATCATGAATTATCGTCACGCCTTCCATGCCGGCAATCACGCCGATGTGTTCAAACACCTGACCTTGACCCGCCTCATCGCCCTGATGTCGCGCAAGGAGCAGCCGTTTGCCTATCTCGACAGCCACGCCGGCATTGGTCTGTATGACTTGCAGGGCGATCAGGCCAACCGTACCGGCGAGTACCTGGAAGGCATTGCGCGCTTGTGGGATCAGCCGGACCTGCCGGCGCTGACCGCTGACTACATGAAAGTGCTGCACGAGATGAACCCGGATGGCCAGTTGCGCTACTACCCGGGTTCGCCGGAGCTGGCGCGGCGTCTGACCCGGCCACAGGATCGGGTGATGCTCAACGAGAAGCACCCTGAAGACGGCGTGCTGCTCAAAGACAACATGGCCGGCGATCGTCGGGTGAAAGTGCATCTGGGCGAGGGCTGGCATGTTGCGCGGGCGATGTTGCCGGTGCAGGAGAAGCGCGCGGTGATGTTGATTGATCCGCCGTTCGAGCAGCTCGATGAAATGCAGCGTTGTGCGGCGTCGATGAAAGAAGCCATTGGCCGGATGCGTCAAACCGTGACGGCGATCTGGTACCCGGTGAAGGATCAGCGTGCCTTGCGCCGTTTCTACCAGGATCTGGCCGGCACTGGCGCGCCGAAATTGTTGCGCGTGGAGTTGCTGGTGCATCCATTGGATACGCCGAACAGCCTGAACGGCTCGGGGATGGCGATTGCCAATCCGCCGTGGGGGCTGGAGGAAGAATTGCGTGAGCTGCTGCCGTGGTTGTCCAAAAAATTGGGCCAGACCCAGGGCGGGTGGCAGATGGATTGGCTAATAGCGGAATAAAGCTGCGAGCTACAAGCTGAAGCGAACGCAACGCTTGCAGCTTGTAGCTCACGTCTTGCAGCTTTAGTTCGGCATGCACACACCAGTGCCGCCAATCCCGCAGTAGCCTTCCGGGTTTTTCGCCAGATACTGCTGGTGATACGTCTCGGCAAAGTACACGGTCGGTGCCTGTTCGATCTCGGTGCTGATTTCACCCAGGCCCGCTTTCGACAGTTCAGCCTGATAGGTCGCCTTGCTCGCCAGCGCGGCATCCAGTTGCTCTGGCGAGGTCGCGTAGATCACCGAGCGGTACTGCGTGCCGATGTCGTTGCCCTGACGCATGCCCTGAGTCGGGTTGTGCAATTCCCAGAACATCGCCAGCAGTTCTTCGTAGCTGACTTGCGCCTTGTCATACACCACCAGCACCACTTCGGCGTGGCCGGTCAGGCCTGAGCAGACTTCTTCGTAAGTCGGGTTCGGCGTGAAGCCACCGGCATAGCCAACCACCGTGCTGACCACGCCTTCGCGCTGCCAGAAGCGACGTTCGGCGCCCCAGAAGCAGCCCAGACCGAAGATTGCGAAATCGACGTCCTGGAAAAACGGGCCGAGCAGCGGGGTTTCTTCGAAGACGAAGTGCTTTTCAGGCAGGGTCATCGCGGTTTCGCGGCCGGGCAGAGCTTGTTCTTTAGTCGGGAGCACGTTTTTGTTCACCAGAATTTCCGAGCGCAGAACCATGATCGTTCCTCTCAGTCAGGATGGGATGTAAAAAAGTAGACCGCCAGTGTGCCCAAAGCTATCCGGATGCGCACTACCCAATGTAGGAGCTGCAGTGTTGGCGAGAAGGGTTTACAGGCAGAGCGGGCCGCGCGGGTAGCGTTTCAGGGCCTGGATCAGTTCGGCGCCGGGGATCGGCCGGTCGAACAGGTAGCCTTGACCCACATCGCAACGATGGCGACGCAGGAACGCCAGTTGCTCGGCGGTCTCGATGCCTTCGGCCACGACCTTGAGTTTCAGGTTGTGGGCCATGGCGATCACCGCAGAGGTGATTTCCATGTCGTCCTGGTTGTCGGGGATTTCGTGGATGAAGCTGCGATCGATCTTGATGACGTCGATCGGGAATTTTTTCAGGTAGCTGAGCGACGAGTAGCCGGTGCCGAAGTCATCCATGGCCAGGGTCAGGCCCAGGCGCTTGAGTTGATCAAGTTGCAAGTGCGTGTCTTCGGTGGCTTCCAGCAGCAGGCCTTCGGTCAGTTCCAGCTCCAGCAGATTGGCCGGCAGCGCTTCTTCCTTGAGGATGTTGGCGATGGATGCGACCAGATCCGGATCGGAGAACTGCTTGGGCGACAGATTGATCGCCACTTGCAGATTGCCCAGACCGGCAGCGGTCAGCGCTTTGCTCATGCGACAGGCCTGACGGGCGATCCATTTGCCGATCGGAATGATCAGGCCGGTTTCTTCGGCGACGCTGATGAACTGGTCCGGACGAATCATGCCGCGCTCCGGATGATTCCAGCGCAATAGCGCTTCCATCCCCAGCAAGCGACCACTGCGCAGGCAGAGCTTGGGCTGGTAGAACACGTCCAGCTCGTTCTGGGTCAGGGCGCGCCGCAGGTTGTTCTCGACGAACAGCTTGTAGCTGGCCTCGGCGTTCAGCGCTTCGGTGAAGACTTGCACCTGATGTTTACCATTGGCTTTGGCCTTGTGCAGGGCCAAACCGGCGTTACGCATCAGGGTTTGTGGGTCGCGGCCGTGCAGGGGCGCGCAGGCAAGGCCCACGGAACCGGTGACGCTGATCAACTGGTTGTCGACGAACATCGGTTTGTCGAGGGTCATCAGCAACTGGCTGGCGATCTGTTGGCCGACCTCAAGGTCGGTGTCGTCGAGCAGCACCGCAAATTCGTTACTGGCGAACCGGGCGAGGCTGCCGCTCGAGCTCAGGCTGTTGCGCAAACGCCGCGCCAGGCTGATCAGCAGTTTGTCGCCGGTCTGGTGGCCAAGGCTGTCGTTGATGCGCTTGAAGTTGTCGATGTCCACCAGCAGCAGGCTGATCGGAGTATCGGTATCGCGGGCGAAGCGTTCGTCGAGGTTGCGGATGAACGCCGGGCGGTTGCCGAGGTTGGTCAGGTTGTCGGTGTACGCCAGACGTTCGATGCGCTGCTGCGCCAGTTTGGTCTGGGTGATGTCTTCGTAGATGCCGATGTAATGGGTCAGCTCACGGTTGTCGCCGTAAACCTTGGAGATCGACAACTGCCCCCAGTAGGGTTCGAGGTTTTTCCGGCGGCTCTTGAATTCGCCCTGCCAGCTGTTGCTCTTGGCCAGCGCCGAGGGCGCGTCGAACAGCAGCTCGCTGAGGTTTTCCAGGGCCGGCAGTTCCGACAGGCGCTGGCCGTGGACTTCCTCGGTGGTGTACTGGGTGATCGCGGTGAAGCTCGGGTTGACGTACTCGACCACGCCGTCGCAATTGACCAGCAAAAAGGCATTGGCGCTTTGCTCGACCGCACGCTGGAACAGGTGCAGGGCGCTGGTGGCGGTGCGCCGGTTGTGGTTGTTGATGACTTGGGCGAACTGGTCGGCCAGTTCACCGGCGAAGGCGATTTCATCGGACTGCCAGGCACGGGTGACGCCGGTCTGCTCCAGACACAGCACGCCGACCACATGGCCGTCGACGCGGATGCTGGCGTCGAGCATGGCGTTGACGTCGCGCGGGCGAAGCGCTTCGGCCATCTCGCGGGTGCGCGGGTCACGCATGGCATTGTGTGCGTCGATGGCGCGGCTGCTGTGCAGGGCGTCCATGTAATCAGGGAAGCCGCTGATGTCGATTGCGTCCGGGATAATGTATTCCTGGGTGGCGCGGTGGTAAGCCGAGATCGGCAGCAGTTGCTGGCCTTCAAGATTCCACAGGCTGGCACAGTCGATTTCATAGATATCGCAGGCGCAGCGGGTGATCAGTTCGGCGGCTTCTTGCAGCGAGTTGTGCGTGCTGTAGCGCTGGCGGGCGAGCAGCAGAATCAGATCCTGCTGGGCACGCACCCGCTCCAGATGCTGCAGTTGTTCCTGCTGGGCACGCTGGTTGAGTTCGAGGGCGATTTGCAGGCGTGAATTCTGGGTTTCGAGATCAACTGAAGACAGCAGTGGCGTTTCGTCGAATACGTTATCGACCGCCAGCAAATAGCCGCGCAGCAAGTGCCGATTGTGCTGCTTGTAGGCTTCGCCGAGTTCCAGGATGGACAGCACGCCGGCAGGGGTGTGTAGCGTGTAACGCACCAGATAATGCGGGCTGGCACTGAGTTGCAGCTGGATCGTGTCGTGTAACTGATAGCGCGCTTCCGGCTCCATCAGGCTGGCGTAAGGCGAGCCGACCAGAGCACACAGCTCAACGGCCGGTTGACCGAATTGACGTTCGCAATTGGGATCAAGAAACAGCATTGCCCAGCTGGCTTCATTCAAGCGCTCGAAACGCAGCATGCCGAGCCGCGAGGGCACCGGCAATTGCGTCACTACCTCGGCCACCATACGGCTGGCGGCATCGGGTTGGCTCTTCATGGAGGGAAACTCGCTTGGAAATATGCTGAACGCGCTGGGCTCTCGCCCTCTTTACTGTTGCCTGCGGCAAGGTTGCATCATTGCGGCACTGACTGACAAGAGTGATGAAGGCCAAGTGCTATAAGAATGTGTCGGCCGCGCGGGGCATTTCTCCAGTGTCTGTCGGAAAAGAACGATTGATCGCAGCTTGCGACAGTTGCTACAGGGGCATTTGACCTTTGCAGGCGCTGCCCAAGGCTGCGATCTTTCAAGGCTTAACGCAGTTTTATGGCAATCGACTGTAGCTTCTTGCCATTCCGATCATGGTAATTGACCAGAATCTGATCGGCTTCGACCACCACATGGGCAAAGTTGTCTTCACTGACCACCGTGCTGGTCAGTTCATGCCGATAGTCCCCCGTCGCTGTGCGCACCAGCGGTTGATCGAGCATAAAAGTCGAGGCTTTGGCGTAGGGAAGCAATTTGCTGTTGCACAGTGGCGAGGAAACGACGGTGTGAACTTCAAAGTCCGGATCTTCGCTGTGGGTCAGACGCGCAGTCAGCGAGCCGTGCACGTCGCCCGAGACGAACACCACGTTTTTGATCCGCCGGGTGCGAATGGTTTCCAGAATGCGCAGGCGCTGTTCCGGGAAGGCTTCCCACGCATCGTCGCCAAGTCGTTTGCGATCCGGGTAGAACATCACGCTGGTCACTACGAATTTCACCCGCGCCGGACTGTTGATCAGCCACTCCAGCAGCGCGTGTTCTTGAGCCTCATCAAGGATGCGTCGATCATCGGGCGACAAGTTACGTCGAGTGCGGCTGTCGGTCACGAACCATTCGATGTCACCGTCGCTGAATTGATACCAATAATGCTCAAGTACAGAGCGATTAATCTGGCCGTTAGTTGTCAGTGGATGCACCGGGCTGTGACTGGCTTGATACAACTCGTAGGCCGCCATGGCATTGCGATATAACGCGCCGTCGGACTTGCTCGCATTGGCCGGCCAGTTATCTTCTATTTCATGGTCGTCGAGAATCATGTAAGTCGAAGTGCTGGACATCAATCGCTTTATATTGGGTTGCGAGAAGGCCGCGCGGTATTTACTGAGTATGTCCTTGTATTCGCGATCCGGTGCGAACAGGTTCATGTCGTCGACATAAATTTGATCGCCGGTCATTAGCGCGGCGCTGATCGGGGGTTGTGCGCCTTCGATCAATTGGTTGATGGATGCGAAAATCCGGTCGCCCAACTGGGGCAAGGAAGCAATGCCGGCGGTCATGCGCAAGTAGCGGCAGGAGCCGACAATGTAGGCTCTTGCGTGCATTGCTGTCGAGCGAGTGCGCAGACGGTAGATTTCCCGAGGCCACTGCAGGGGCAGCTCTGCCACCGAGTCTTGGGTATGAACCGGATTCATCGGGCTGAACCAGCCTGCTTGAAATTCGTATTCCGTATCGCTGCTCAAGTTGTTGAGTGCGAAAACTTCCGACATATCTCGCAGATCGCTCAGTTTGGCGAAAATACCGTTAGACCATTGTTGTGTGTCGGCGATGCGATAACGTATCCCGGCAAACACGGTAGCGTTGTCCTGGCGGTCGCCGCGGATAAATATGCGTGCATGATTAGTTGTTACATGGCCGATTATCGGGCCGATAGTTGGTTTTAGCATTTCGAATCCATTCGAATGAATTGCTGAATAAGTTTTAGTGTCAGGTTCGTTAAATAAACTTGCTGCGCCAAGGTTAGTTGTAAGTTGAATGAATAAGTCGGCGTAAAGTTGACTGGAGTCGTGGCCGATGTCAGCGCGACTTGTAGCCTGAATTCATAGAATAAGCGCAACGCTTGAAACGAGAGGCAGAGAGCCAGCCACCGGTAGAATCCAGGCTCTCACACCGAAGGATTCAAGCGCAGATGACTACGCATTACCGGCAGCTGACTC
>NZ_JAENSQ010000079.1:0-2935 GCF_016613125.1 Pseudomonas sp. MF6776 | reverse complement strand
GCCGGAGTTTTTGTCACATTACGAGCCTGAATGGCCGTTTGCAGGTCTTAGACTAAATGACGGGTTAAGTGACAGTTTTTGACGGCGAGAACTTTCTGGCTCACACTGTCACATAATCGAACGTATACGTGACGGGTGAAAAGGTGCTGATCGGCTACATGCGGGTATCGAAGGCGGACGGATCCCAGTCCACCAATTTGCAACGCGATGCGCTCATCGCCGCTGGTGTGAGCCTTGCGCACCTTTACGAGGATCTGGCCTCGGGCAGGCGCGATGATCGCCCAGGGTTGGCTGCTTGCCTGAAGGCGCTTCGTGAAGGGGACACGCTGATCGTGTGGAAGCTCGATCGGCTTGGCCGTGATCTGCGCCACCTGATCAACACCGTGCACGACCTAACTGCGCGTAGCGTGGGCCTGAAGGTCCTGACCGGTCACGGTGCGGCGGTCGACACGACGACTGCCGCCGGCAAGCTTGTGTTCGGTATTTTTGCCGCGCTGGCCGAGTTCGAGCGTGAGTTGATTTCCGAGCGAACAGTCGCTGGACTTATCTCGGCGCGCGCTCGCGGCAGGAAAGGGGGGCGCCCCTTCAAGATGACCGCCGCCAAGCTACGCCTGGCGATGGCCAGCATGGGGCAACCGGAAACCAAGGTGGGCGATCTCTGCGAAGAACTCGGGATTACCCGGCAGACGCTCTACCGGCACGTGTCGCCCAAGGGCGAACTGCGGCCAGACGGCGTAAAGCTGCTCTCCCTCGGTTCAGCCGCATAAATGGAGGCGACCTGGAACGGGGCGCTGTTCAGTGCGGCAACGATCCGATTACCGGTGTCGACCCAGAGCAGCCGTAGAGCTTTTGGGAAAGCTGTCGTTCAACGCCGAGTTCAGCGGCAGTTTTTAAGTTGTGATTTTATGGAATACTTTTGCGCAGCAAAACCATAAAGCCGCGACTTAAAAACTGTCCAGCGCAGGCACGAAGTGCTGGAGCGGTGCTGCAACGACTTGTTAGATGACTGAGTTTATTAGTGGGCACTTGCTTTGGAAAGCAAGTTTAAAACTACTACACCACTAACTATGAGCCCCATACCTACAAAGCCCCACGCATCAAGCTTTTGCCCATGAAGCAACCAGGCAATGGCTGTAATTATGACGACGCCGAGTCCCGACCAGACTGCATAAGCAACACCGACAGGGATGGATTTCAGAACCAGAGAAAGAAAATAAAATGCGATGCAAAAACCGATTATGACAACGGCGGAAGGGGCAAGCTTAGTAAAGCCCTCGCTAGATTTTAATGCGGATGTTGCGATTACTTCGCCAACTATTGCGATAACAAGAAAAAGCCAGCCTTTCATGATATATCTCCCAATTTGTGTAGGGCTTATTATGCACGCTTAAAAATAATAAAAGCAGACTTGACCTGATAGTTTGGCTGTGAGCAATTATGTGCTTAGTGCATCTAACTTTGTTTTAGGGCGACTGCCCTGCTGCGTAACATCGTTGCTGCTCCATAACATCAAACATCGACCCACGGCGTAACGCGCTTGCTGCTTGGATGCCCGAGGCATAGACTGTACAAAAAAACAGTCATAACAAGCCATGAAAACCGCCACTGCGCCGTTACCACCGCTGCGTTCGGTCAAGGTTCTGGACCAGTTGCGTGAGCGCATACGCTACTTGCATTACAGCTTACGAACCGAACAGGCTTATGTCCACTGGGTTCGTGCCTTCATCCGTTTCCACGGTGTGCGTCACCCGGCAACCTTGGGCAGCAGCGAAGTCGAGGCATTTCTGTCCTGGCTGGCGAACGAGCGCAAGGTTTCGGTCTCCACGCATCGTCAGGCATTGGCGGCCTTGCTGTTCTTCTACGGCAAGGTGCTGTGCACGGATCTGCCCTGGCTTCAGGAGATCGGAAGACCTCGGCCGTCGCGGCGCTTGCCGGTGGTGCTGACCCCGGATGAAGTGGTTCGCATCCTCGGTTTTCTGGAAGGCGAGCATCGTTTGTTCGCCCAGCTTCTGTATGGAACGGGCATGCGGATCAGTGAGGGTTTGCAACTGCGGGTCAAGGATCTGGATTTCGATCACGGCACGATCATCGTGCGGGAGGGCAAGGGCTCCAAGGATCGGGCCTTGATGTTACCCGAGAGCTTGGCACCCAGCCTGCGCGAGCAGCTGTCGCGTGCACGGGCATGGTGGCTGAAGGACCAGGCCGAGGGCCGCAGCGGCGTTGCGCTTCCCGACGCCCTTGAGCGGAAGTATCCGCGCGCCGGGCATTCCTGGCCGTGGTTCTGGGTTTTTGCGCAGCACACGCATTCGACCGATCCACGGAGCGGTGTCGTGCGTCGCCATCACATGTATGACCAGACCTTTCAGCGCGCCTTCAAACGTGCCGTAGAACAAGCAGGCATCACGAAGCCCGCCACACCGCACACCCTCCGCCACTCGTTCGCGACGGCCTTGCTCCGCAGCGGTTACGACATTCGAACCGTGCAGGATCTGCTCGGCCATTCCGACGTCTCTACGACGATGATTTACACGCATGTGCTGAAAGTTGGCGGTGCCGGAGTGCGCTCACCGCTTGATGCGCTGCCGCCCCTCACTAGTGAGAGGTAGGGCAGCGCAAGTCAATCCTGGCGGATTCACTACCCCTGCGCGAAGGCCATCGGTGCCGCATCGAACGGCCGGTTGCGGAAAGTCCTCCCTGCGTCCGCTGATGGCCGGCAGCAGCCCGTCGTTGCCTGATGGATCCAACCCCTCCGCTGCTATAGTGCAGTCGGCTTCTGACGTTCAGTGCAGCCGTCTTCTGAAAACGACACGCGGCACGGGAATCAAGGCATTGCGATTCTCGAAAATAGTTCTTGAAATTCTATTCTTGATTGCATATCATCTCAACGAGTTTCGATAAGAAAGGATGCCCATGCGACCGTCTGTTGTGCTTGACA
>NZ_JAENSQ010000078.1:0-3086 GCF_016613125.1 Pseudomonas sp. MF6776 | reverse complement strand
CAGGCTGAAACCTTGGGCATGACCGATTTGAATGGTGGCGCGCTCTTCAACGCTGAGTTCGGAATAAGACATAGGGACAGCACCGTACCGGAAAGGTCAGGTGTTGCACTCAGTTTTCGCCGCCGCCGTATATAACGCCTATAGTGGGTTCACCCGGATTCAAACCTTGGTATGTATTTGAAACTTACGTAGGCAACAAAGGCGCTTTGACGGAAACCGAAGCATGGCAGGCAATAAGATATGCTCCTGCAAATTGCCCATTCAGCTGCTTTTACCTATTAGAGGAAATCGCGAAAGATTCCGCTGGACAATCACTAAAAATTGCACTTATAGGTACAAAACCACACGCACTCGGGGCGGTTTTATTCACATTGGCCAACAGCACTCCGGTAGAGCTGGTGCATGACCACCCGATAAGAAAAGCAGGCCGTACAGGAGGCACTGCGCGTCTACTTGTGTATCATGTCTCAGCGCTTTTTGATGAAGCGTCAGCCCTGCACTCCAAACGTCCCGCAAATCGACCGCGTAGATCTATCAATCTATGATTGACATTCATTACACTCCAAGAGAACTAGCACAAGCAATGATTGCATGTGTGCCGAAAAACTTTTCTCCTCGCACGATTGCGGACTTTTCAGCAGGCGAAGGGAGCTTGCTAAATGAAGCTGCTGAAACGTGGCCGAAAGCTTCAATTTTTGCTAACGATCTAAGTCCCAAAAGCGCTCGATTAATTGCATCACAAAATACATCATGGCATGTCTCTTGCTCAGATTTCCTCAAGCCCTCAGCGCACACTCACACTAAATTTTCGCTAAAAAAGCTTTCAATGGATTTAATACTGCTGAACCCTCCCTTTAGCGAAAGAGGACGTAAGCCTACTGAGTGGCTTGATTATAAAGGAGTAAAATCTGGACTGGCAGCTGCGTTTATAAGCTTGAGCTTAAAGTATCTTTCCGACCATGGATACATGCTTGCAATACTACCGAATGGATCACTGACAAGTGAACGAGACTCACAGGGCTGGTCGGTAATAAGCGAACACTATGATGTAGAAATAATAACTGACAACCACATGAGAGCCTTCAAAAGCGCAGTAGCCAGAACTTCAATTGTAAAAATTAGCCGTCGCAAAGTTGCGAGAAACACACTCCGGCTGATAACCGAATCAGACAAAGAAACTGGGTACGTTGATATCAAACGGGGACGTATTCAGATGCACTCTATCAACCCGTGCGCTGATGGTTTCCCGCTCGTACATACTACGGAGCTAAAAAATGGAGAAATATGCTTCACATCCATTCATGGAAACGTCTCATCAAAAGTAACGATAAAAGGCCCTGCGATCCTATTCCCTAGAGTTGGCATGGTTACTCAAGAAAAAATCTGCATACTGGAAAGTGATAAAATAATTGCTCTTTCCGATTGTGTTCTAGCGATAGAGACCTCTGACAAATCAACAGCAAGAAATATACGTGAACAACTCATAAAAAACTGGGACCGCTTTTACGAGCTTTATAGCGGTACTGGCGCAAAATACATTACGGTTAAACGTGCCAGAATTTTTTTCTCCAACTTGAATTTTATTACCGCAAGAGACAACCAAAAAGAAGAAACAAAAAGACTTGCCACTGGCTGACACCCATTTAAAATTTGAAGCCCACTTTAAATACTAATCAACAACTTTTGTCCGCACACTTGATCAGCTCCGAAACCGCCTTAAATGCCTGGATTAAAACTCGGCAACCAACCCCTCACAACACCGCCTTTTCCAACAATTGCAAATACACCTTCTTGGGTTTAGGACGCAGGGCATTAGATGAATACGTTTTAACCAATCGTAATCTTTGCTCATCATAAACTATTCCGTCTACGAGACATTGCGTTGCTACCTGAGGGTTCTGCTGGTGCAAGCCAACATAAAACTCTTTCACCCAACCCACTATAATATTTCGAATAATTTTTTCATGTTTATTCTTGAGCTTATAAGGCAAAATACCAAGTACATTGAGAAAAAAACTGACGTACTTAGCCCCTTTAAAATTCGGATATTCTTTCATCCGCTGAATTTCGTCATATATCAGCCGCCTTAACTTATACTGAATTACTTTGCTTGCAGGCCCGTTAGAGGAAAAGCCACCAAACAGTTCACCCCACAAAGAGTTATGGTGCATCCACCATGACAACCCCCAAGGTGACTGTATAGCACCCGCGCTATGAACAACCTCAAATATCAGATTGGCGAGTTGATCATAATGAGTTCCAGACAGATTATTTTTTCGTAGCGGCAAGTATTCAGGCACTCCCCGCTCCTCAAGAACAGAAATCGCACTCTTTATAAACTCAACTATCACACGTAATTTTTTTACAGAGTCATCCTTTAACGAATAATCATCAAGCCCATTAAGCTTATACAAATCATTGACAGAATTTTTTATATTTTCGAAAGCATGCCACAGGGATCTTGATCCTCCCCAGAAGTCACTATTAACCTTATCCGAGTATGTCATTAGTACCACACGACAATATGCCTCCCACTGTGCAGATCCAAAGGCAAAATCCCCCCACAGGTCAAGCTCAAACATTGAACCTATTTCTTCTACCATCGTGTGATCTGAGAACATAGCTTGGCTCAAAGGCTTGTAATGACCTATCAATCCGGAATCATAATCGCCAGCCTCTTGATATATAAATGATTCCTTATTTACCAACGCATAATTAATTATATTCTTGGAGAACACATTTATTCGTATTGAGTATTTCTGCGACTCTTTAATCGCATGAAATAGCTCTAACGCAGTTCCAGGCGACGCATCGACTATGGCTCTACAGAACTTTTTCTCAGATATAAGCATCAGAACATCTTCTGCATACGACGAAACCGAAGACTTACTTAATCTCGTTTCATTGCCCGCTTTATTACGTGCCTTACCACCTCCGTAATCGATCGCATATTTAACGATGGGCGGCGGCGAAAACTGAGTGCAACACCTGACCTTTCCGGTACGGTGCTGTCCCTATGTCTTATTCCGAACTCAGCGTTGAAGAGCGCGCCACCATTCAAATCGGTCATGCCCAAGGTTTCAGCC
>NZ_JAENSQ010000077.1:0-3191 GCF_016613125.1 Pseudomonas sp. MF6776 | reverse complement strand
TTTGATTAGATCGTTCTTTAAAAATTTGGGTATGTGATAGAAAGATAGACTGAACGTTACTTTCACTGGTAACGGATCAGGCTAAGGTAAAATTTGTGAGTTACTCTGAATTGAGTATTATCGAATTTTCGGCGAATGTCGTCTTCACAGTATAACCAGATTGCTTGGGGTTATATGGTCAAGTGAAGAAGCGCATACGGTGGATGCCTTGGCAGTCAGAGGCGATGAAAGACGTGGTAGCCTGCGAAAAGCTTCGGGGAGTCGGCAAACAGACTTTGATCCGGAGATGTCTGAATGGGGGAACCCAGCCATCATAAGATGGTTATCTTGTACTGAATACATAGGTGCAAGAGGCGAACCAGGGGAACTGAAACATCTAAGTACCCTGAGGAAAAGAAATCAACCGAGATTCCCTTAGTAGTGGCGAGCGAACGGGGACTAGCCCTTAAGTGGCTTTGAGATTAGCGGAACGCTCTGGAAAGTGCGGCCATAGTGGGTGATAGCCCTGTACGCGAAAATCTCTTAGTCATGAAATCGAGTAGGACGGAGCACGAGAAACTTTGTCTGAATATGGGGGGACCATCCTCCAAGGCTAAATACTACTGACTGACCGATAGTGAACTAGTACCGTGAGGGAAAGGCGAAAAGAACCCCGGAGAGGGGAGTGAAATAGATCCTGAAACCGTATGCGTACAAGCAGTGGGAGCAGACTTTGTTCTGTGACTGCGTACCTTTTGTATAATGGGTCAGCGACTTATTTTCAGTGGCGAGCTTAACCGAATAGGGGAGGCGTAGCGAAAGCGAGTCTTAATAGGGCGTCTAGTCGCTGGGAATAGACCCGAAACCGGGCGATCTATCCATGGGCAGGTTGAAGGTTGGGTAACACTAACTGGAGGACCGAACCGACTACCGTTGAAAAGTTAGCGGATGACCTGTGGATCGGAGTGAAAGGCTAATCAAGCTCGGAGATAGCTGGTTCTCCTCGAAAGCTATTTAGGTAGCGCCTCATGTATCACTGTAGGGGGTAGAGCACTGTTTCGGCTAGGGGGTCATCCCGACTTACCAAACCGATGCAAACTCCGAATACCTACAAGTGCCGAGCATGGGAGACACACGGCGGGTGCTAACGTCCGTCGTGAAAAGGGAAACAACCCAGACCGTCAGCTAAGGTCCCAAAGTTATGGTTAAGTGGGAAACGATGTGGGAAGGCTTAGACAGCTAGGAGGTTGGCTTAGAAGCAGCCACCCTTTAAAGAAAGCGTAATAGCTCACTAGTCGAGTCGGCCTGCGCGGAAGATGTAACGGGGCTCAAACCATACACCGAAGCTACGGGTATCACTTAGGTGATGCGGTAGAGGAGCGTTCTGTAAGCCTGTGAAGGTGAGTTGAGAAGCTTGCTGGAGGTATCAGAAGTGCGAATGCTGACATGAGTAACGACAATGGGTGTGAAAAACACCCACGCCGAAAGACCAAGGTTTCCTGCGCAACGTTAATCGACGCAGGGTTAGTCGGTCCCTAAGGCGAGGCTGAAAAGCGTAGTCGATGGAAAACAGGTTAATATTCCTGTACTTCTGGTTATTGCGATGGAGGGACGGAGAAGGCTAGGCCAGCTTGGCGTTGGTTGTCCAAGTTTAAGGTGGTAGGCTGGAATCTTAGGTAAATCCGGGATTCTAAGGCCGAGAGCTGATGACGAGTCATCTTTTAGATGACGAAGTGGTTGATGCCATGCTTCCAAGAAAAGCTTCTAAGCTTCAGGTAACCAGGAACCGTACCCCAAACCGACACAGGTGGTTGGGTAGAGAATACCAAGGCGCTTGAGAGAACTCGGGTGAAGGAACTAGGCAAAATGGCACCGTAACTTCGGGAGAAGGTGCGCCGGTGAGGGTGAAGGACTTGCTCCGTAAGCTCATGCCGGTCGAAGATACCAGGCCGCTGCGACTGTTTATTAAAAACACAGCACTCTGCAAACACGAAAGTGGACGTATAGGGTGTGACGCCTGCCCGGTGCCGGAAGGTTAATTGATGGGGTTAGCTAACGCGAAGCTCTTGATCGAAGCCCCGGTAAACGGCGGCCGTAACTATAACGGTCCTAAGGTAGCGAAATTCCTTGTCGGGTAAGTTCCGACCTGCACGAATGGCGTAACGATGGCGGCGCTGTCTCCACCCGAGACTCAGTGAAATTGAAATCGCTGTGAAGATGCAGTGTATCCGCGGCTAGACGGAAAGACCCCGTGAACCTTTACTATAGCTTTGCACTGGACTTTGAATTTGCTTGTGTAGGATAGGTGGGAGGCTTTGAAGCGTGGACGCCAGTTCGCGTGGAGCCAACCTTGAAATACCACCCTGGCAACTTTGAGGTTCTAACTCAGGTCCGTTATCCGGATCGAGGACAGTGTATGGTGGGTAGTTTGACTGGGGCGGTCTCCTCCTAAAGAGTAACGGAGGAGTACGAAGGTGCGCTCAGACCGGTCGGAAATCGGTCGTAGAGTATAAAGGCAAAAGCGCGCTTGACTGCGAGACAGACACGTCGAGCAGGTACGAAAGTAGGTCTTAGTGATCCGGTGGTTCTGTATGGAAGGGCCATCGCTCAACGGATAAAAGGTACTCCGGGGATAACAGGCTGATACCGCCCAAGAGTTCATATCGACGGCGGTGTTTGGCACCTCGATGTCGGCTCATCACATCCTGGGGCTGAAGCCGGTCCCAAGGGTATGGCTGTTCGCCATTTAAAGTGGTACGCGAGCTGGGTTTAGAACGTCGTGAGACAGTTCGGTCCCTATCTGCCGTGGACGTTTGAGATTTGAGAGGGGCTGCTCCTAGTACGAGAGGACCGGAGTGGACGAACCTCTGGTGTTCCGGTTGTCACGCCAGTGGCATTGCCGGGTAGCTATGTTCGGGAAAGATAACCGCTGAAAGCATCTAAGCGGGAAACTTGCCTCAAGATGAGATCTCACTGGAACCTTGAGTTCCCTGAAGGGCCGTCGAAGACTACGACGTTGATAGGTTGGGTGTGTAAGCGCTGTGAGGCGTTGAGCTAACCAATACTAATTGCCCGTGAGGCTTGACCATATAACACCCAAGCAATTTGCGTCGAAAGGCCAGATTGCGGTGTGTGAAGACGAAACGAACCGAAAGTTCGATGTTCACAAACACCGAAAGCTGTCACATACCCAATTTGCTGAAGCGAGGCCA
>NZ_JAENSQ010000076.1:0-3292 GCF_016613125.1 Pseudomonas sp. MF6776 | reverse complement strand
GGCTGAAGCCTTGGGTACGACCGATTTGAATGGTGGCGCGCTCTTCAACGCTGAGTTCGGTATAAGACATAGGGGCAGCACCGTACCGGAAAGGTCAGGTGTTGCACTCAGTTTTTGCCGCCGCCCTATGTTTATAGCGATCCGCTTTTTTACCATGCGCCTTGTAGATATCTAATAGTTCAGGCTGATCAGGAGCTTTTGATAAAGCAGCAGCGCCAGCCAAAAATATCTGGTACATAAATTCACAGTTTTTTGCCCAATCACCATCTGCGTCCTCAGCTACACGACTTAATTCTTCTAAGTATATAAGCACTCTAGATCGATTCTTTTTTGGTAGGAAATAAAACCCACTTAGAATGACTCCATGTAGTTCTGCATGGACCGATGATAGTCCAATCGATTCTAGCGCACTCAAGTTGTCTCTCGTATATTGTCCTGTCTTGTCTAGCTTGATTATCTTATCTATTAACTTTACTCTACCTGATATTTTAACAGGATATTTTTTTGCATATTCAACAATCACGTTGCCTAAGAACTTTTCCAACAATCGTAGGATTGTTTTATCTTTCATTTTTTCGGTTACGCGCCATTTGTTTTTCAATTCTACTCGATCAATAGAATAGCCAGCGCTCTGAAAGATTTTTGTCCCATTCTTCTTGTTTTGGTCACTCTCTCCATATACTAGATTTAATGGATGAAGCAGTCCAATTCTATCGCTTCCTTTTACAGGATACACATGACATATATCCATATTCCTATCATTCCTGGTTTTTGGTTTATTGCAGATTATTCCTATCAGTTGTTTCAATGAGGCGACAGTATGGTGTGACATGATTTGTACTGATCCAGCTCGTTTGCACTGCTGCGATATGTAAAGCCATTCCTTATTTACAGAAAGATTCTTTAGACGCACATTTAGACGATTTTGTTGCCGAGGGTTGAGGTCTTTTTTCTTTCTGTGCGCCATTTGCTTATGGGATTCGTTACAGAAACGTTTTTTATAGTACTGTGGAGAACCTCTTTCAATTAACTTACGACAATACTCACAAAATTTATCCGACATTGGTCTACCTATGCTTGTGGTTTTTTACCTCTCTAGTGATATTTACAGTTTTTTATATAACTGAACTGCCCGGAAACAAAGGGCTGTGTAGGTGAGTCGTATACTTTTAAGTAACTACCCTATGTTTCGATTTAAGAGTTGGTGTCGGGTATTTTAGCCAGTGGTTTTGTAAATAGGGGTTTGGGGAGCAATGGAACCGAAAACCAACGTAAGCACGAATTAGAGTTCGCTTTACTCGTATGTGACTGTTGATTGGAGAACTCTGATTGTCGAAACGAGTTTATCGATACAGTGTCAGTGTTTTATGATAATCAACAACGCCTGTTTAGATGCTGGTAGATGCGAATTTTTTGGCGTACAGTCAAAATTTTCTGATGGTTGCTTAGTGTGTTGGCGCTGATGGAAAATTGACCCACCGGGGATGCGGCGGAAATCTTGGACTACCTGGAGGTAGTTCATGTATTCATACGAAGACCGTATCCGAGCGGTCAAGCTCTACATCAAACTGGGCAAGCGAACCGGGGCAACTATTCGTCAGTTGGGCTACCCGACGAAGAACTCTTTGAAGAGCTGGCACGCAGAGTATGAGCGATGCCTCGACCTGCCGCGTTGCTACGAGAACTCGAAGTCGAAGTACTCACCGGCCCAAAGGGAAAAGGCTGTCGAGCACTATCTCGAATACGGTCGCAACATCGCCGCTACCATCAAGGCGTTGGGCTACCCCGCGCGGGATTCTTTGCGTGCCTGGATTTACGAAATGCACCCCGAGTTGCATACGCGTGTTGTCAGTCGATCAGACGGGTTAGCCCGGCCGCCAGCGGTGAAGCAGGCAGCGGTCATCGCGCTGTGCACGCGAAAAGAAAGTGCGAAAGCCCTGGCTCAAAAGCTGGGCGTGTGCAGGCCGACCTTGTACAACTGGAAAAACCAGCTACTCGGCCCAGAGGTATCCCCATCCATGAAGTGTCGACTTGAACCCTCATCGTCACCGGAACGAGAGGAGTTGCAGCGGCAACTCGAATCTCTCCAGCTCGATGTTCGCCGTTTGCAGCTTGAACATGACCTGTTGATGAGGGCGAATGAACTCATAAAAAAAGAGACGGGCATCAACCGGCAAGTCCTGACCAATCGGGAGAAGACATTGCTGGCTGATGCCCTTAGGCATAGGTACTCCTTGCTAGAGCTGCTTGACGCGTTGGGCTTGGCCCGAAGCTCCTATTTCTATCATCGAGCCCGAATGCAGGTCGCGGAAAAGTACACCGAAGTGCGTCGTGCCATGGCGGACATATTCGAGCGCAATCATCGTTGCTATGGCTACCGTCGGATGCGAGCTTCGTTGAGCAGGCAGCGTGTGCGCCTTTCAGAGAAGGTGGTGCAGCGCTTGATGAAGCAGGAGTGCCTAGTCGTCGCCAAGCCGAAACGGCGTCGATACGGTTCCTACCTCGGGGAGATCAGTCCGGCGCCGGAAAACCTCCTCAACCGCGACTTCACGGCCCTAGCTCCGAATGAGAAATGGCTGACCGACATCTCGGAGTTCCAGATCCCGGCAGGCAAGGTGTACCTGTCCCCCATGATCGACTGCTTCGATGGGAAGGTAATCAGTTGGTCGATCGGCACGCGTCCCGACGCCGAGCTTGTGAACACGATGCTGGATGCAGCTATCGAAACGGTGGCCAGTAACGATAAACGGCCTGTTGTTCACTCCGATCGTGGCGCTCACTACCGCTGGCCCGGCTGGTTATCGCGCATCGCTGATGCGAAGCTGATTCGTTCGATGTCGCGCAAAGGCTGCTCACCAGACAACGCGGCTTGTGAAGGTTTCTTCGGCCGACTGAAAACGGAACTGTTCTATCCTCGCAACTGGCAGTCAACGAGCATCGAGCAGTTCATTCAGGCCTTGGATTCATACATTCGCTGGTACAACGAAAAACGTATAAAGATTTCCCTCGGCGCGCTCAGTCCCATTGAGTATCGTGAAAGCCTGGGCTTAGCGGCATAACCAGTCCAAGTTTTTGTCCGCATCCCCACCCTGCCGATTGAAATTTGACCCAGGGCGGATTGCTGATTTTGTTACCAGCAACTGTGGATAAGTCTACCAGCGCAGTTGCTGTTGCCCCCACTCCTTCGCTAGCCCAGTTCAGTTGTTTAAGACCTGCCACACGCAGCCATGTAGCAGGCCGTCGTCGCCATGAAATCAGAACGGCTCATCGTCCTCCGGTTCCTGGCCGCCCT
>NZ_JAENSQ010000075.1:0-3399 GCF_016613125.1 Pseudomonas sp. MF6776 | reverse complement strand
GGGGTCGTCTCAGAAAACGGAAAATAAAGCACGCTAAGCGTGCGTGGAGGCTGGCACCCAGCGGTACAGCGTCGGAATGGACACGCCGAGGTTCTTGGCCACGTCCTTGGGCGGCACCCCGCTGGCCAGCAGCTTCTTGGCCGACTCGATCTTGCTGTCGGTCATCTTCGGCTTGCGGCCGCCTTTGCGGCCGAGCTGCTTGGCGACTTCCAGCCCGGCGCGGGTGCGCTCGACGGTCAGCTCGCGCTCCATTTCGGCAAGGCTCGCCATGACGTGGAAGAAGAACCGCCCGGATGGTGTGCCGGTGTCGATGGAGTCGGTGAGGCTCCTGAACTGGACACCGTGCTTGTGCAGATCGCCGACCAGATCGACCAGTTGCTTGACCGACCGGCCCAGCCGGTCGAGCTTCCAGACGACCAAAGTATCGCCTTCGCGCAGCATTTCGAGCGTCTTGGCCAAGCCAGGCCGGTCTGCCCGCGTGCCACTCACCTTGTCCTCGAAGACCTTTTTACATCCGGCCTTGCTCAAGGCTTCGCGTTGCAGCTCCAGGTTCTGATCCTGCGTCGAGACGCGCGCATAGCCAATCAACATGGCTTGTCTCGCGCCCGGTCGATGCGTTCCTGCATCGCCTGCATCACTTCTTCGTGGGTGTACGATCTGGCGTTGGCGTCGGTGGCTTGCCGCAGGGCTTCCTCAACCTCGCGCGTCATCCGCTCGTAATCCTCCGGCCACAGCGCTTGCTCCATGCGCAGCGACGCCTGACCCAGCAGGTGCAGCAGGCTGAACAGCCGCATGTCGTTGGTGGCGACGATGCGCTCCCGAATCTGCTCCTGAATAGCTTCGCTAGCCCGATGCGCTTGTGGTGTGGCAGTCCCCTCGTAGTCAGCGGGGAATTCCGCTTCCTCGGCAATCCTTGCCCAGGCGCTGGCCAGCGCCTCGATGGTTGACGTGCTCATTTCCGCCGCTCCTGTGCTCTTTGGCGAATCAACCGGCCAAGGGGCCTCGACGCGAAAACCAGCAGCATCACGCCTATCGGATACCAGGTCGAGAAGACCACCAAGGCATCGAAGGCTGGCCGTCCGGTGTTGGTAGGCAGTACGGCGGTCACAGCCATCAACCCGCCGACCGTCCAGATGATGCGCCACACGTAGGGCATCACGCGGGGCACGTAGCCGTCATCGAAAGCGGTCTGGTAGTAGCGGCGCAGGCCGCGCTCGGCAAGCGCCTGGCGCTGCCGCTCCGACAGCGCATCCGTCCGGCCATACCAGCGCCGGAATGGTGGACAGCGCAGCAGCAAAGGGGTGAAGAGGATCATCACCGCCACGATCGCGACACCCCACGCCATGACGGCGCCGGCATCGGGCCGCTTGGCGTTCTCGATCACGGGCGCGAAGACGCCCGGAGCACCGATCATCCAGAACAGCGCAATGTGCTGATGGAAGGAGAGCTTCATTTGCTCATCCACTTGCGCAGCAGGCGCTTTTTCAGGGAGGCGCGTTCTTGCGGGTTGCGTCCCTTGTGATTGGCGATGCGATCCGCCGTGGCGGCCTGGCGCTTGACGGGCCAGTAGGAGCGGCCATCCTTGCCCATCGACCAGACGCTGCTGGCCTGGTTTTCCAGCAGGGGCAGATGGGCGCTCAGGGCTTCGGGCGACGCGCTGGTCAGCGCCGTGCGCTCACGGGTGCGCCAGCGCTGATGCCAGAGCTTCTTGTCCTCGCGCTCGCTGCCGCAGGTCGTGTGCCCGACGATGGGTGTTTTGCGGCGGCTGCGGCTCATAACGTAGTGGTCTCCAAGAACATTCAGGACTGATCCCAGGCGTCGATGGTCAAGACCTGATCGGCAGGACAGGCGGCTACGCGGTCGGGAACTGGATGGTGTTCAGTCTCATGCCGACCCCATTCGATTGATCGCGTCGCTTGCGGCACGCTGCGACGCAAGGAGGTTTGCGACCTGGTTTAGCAGCCGTGTCCGCTGCATGTCTGTTACCTATCTCCCCGACCGCTCATTGGACCAACTCCAGAGATTGGGCTCTATCGCTCAGCCAATACGAAACCGGCATTGGCTGATGCCACAACCGAGACGAACACAAATGGCTCGGTACCTGTATTTCGCGCCCCGTGCACTTGGCCCGGTCTTGCCACGGCTATCTCACCTTCCCTGAGGGCACGAACAATCCCATTGCCCTGAAAGTAATCAGCCATTCCCGACAAAACAGTCCACGTGTCTTGGCCGTGAGGATGAATGTGAGCCGCAATTTCCTGCCCGGGATGGACATGCCAAACCACGATAATTGAGTCTCGGGTTTCAAGCACAACGGAACGAATAGGCTCGCCTTCGGACGGCTGAACATACTCGGCTACAGAAAATATTCTCGATTCAACAGTCATCGGAGATCCCTCTTTCACAGTGCCCCCAGACAGGCTGGATATGAGTTCTAACTCGAATTTGAACGGGAGGCTGGTCGTGCGGTCGTGCAGTTGCCGATGAGCGTGTCGGCTGCTGCCTCCTTGCCCACCAGCGAACTCACGTCCGTTGCGGCCATCCAGAAGGTCTTGCCCGAGCGCGGCTCATAGGTCGCGGGATCGAACACGCCAGAGGGGCCGAACATCGGCGGCTTGATTGGTCATGGCTCCATGCCTTTGTCGTTACGGTCTTCATCGTCGGCATCCTGACGCACGGCGGGCAATTGCTGGAGCAACGCCGGCAGCCATTCCTGTACCGTCTCCCACACCACATCGAGGTTGATGTCGAAATAGCCGTGAGCCATGCGATTACGCATATTGCGCATGCTGCGCCACGGCACGTCGGCATGCGCCTGGGTGAACTCGACGTAGCCATCCATCACCTTTGTGGCCGCCTCGCCGATGACGATCAGGCTCATGATGACGGCCTGCTGGGTGCGCTTGTCGGCCAAGAAGTCGTCCTTGGCCATCCCTTCCACGAAGCTGCGCGCATCGGTTGCGGCCTGCTGAATGTGGTCGAGGTAATCGGGCAGGCGGTTCTCGCTCATATCGGTTGCGCCTCCGCGAGCACCTTGGCCCGGAACTTCGGCGGCAGGTCGCCGGGAGTCAGCAGATCGACGTCAACGCCGAGCAGCGATTTCAGTTCTTCTTCCAAATCGCCCAAGTCCAACAACGTGGCACCGGGCAGCGCATCGACCAACAGGTCGAGGTCGCTGCCATCCCGGTCGGTGCCATGCAGCACCGAGCCGAAGACGCGCGGGTTCGCGGCGCGAAAGCGGCCTACCGCTTCACGCACTGCGCTTCGCTTCATGTCAAGCACAACAGACGGTCGCATGGGCATCCTTTCTTATCGAAACTCGTTGAGATGATATGCAATCAAGAATAGAATTTCAAGAACTATTTTCGAGAATCGCAATGCCTTGATTCCCGTGCCGCG
>NZ_JAENSQ010000074.1:0-3509 GCF_016613125.1 Pseudomonas sp. MF6776 | reverse complement strand
CTCAGACTGATTACGGGCAAGCGAAGCGCGCAGGCCGAAGGCAGCGCCGTGAAGGAGCGAAGCAGCCGCACACGGATCCACATCCTTGCGCTGTAGTAGTCGGCGCACAGCGACTGTAAGGGCGCTGGATCTGGATCAGATCGCGGTGCCTGGACCACCGTAACTAACGCGCTTTGCTTGTTCGGCGTCCCCCAGCACAGCGCCCTTCGGTCACTGCACTGGCGTCCACCTTGAGCTAGCTGAACGGCACCGAATCTCTGATTCCGAAGGCAAGGCAAAGGCCACAGCAAGAGCCAAATCAAGAGCACGTAGTAACAGAGTGAGAAGCAAACGACCTTTTGGGCCATATGCCACGGGAAAACTCGAGACAAAATCAGAACCTCCCGAGACAAACGTAGGACATTAGCGGACAGAAATGTCTTGTTTTTTGTCTTTTAAGGGCCTAGCGTGTGTCTCACCAAAGGACAAAAATGGCCTCCGATATGTCTGCAACGATCAATCTCCGAAAGCTTGAGTACAGCCCTTTAGCCAATCCTCTACTGGAACCCACAGAGGTGACCGTGAAGAAGCGGTATGTGAAGACAGGAACGTCAGAGGAGCTGGTAAGCACACTTACCGGGGAGGTACGCCAGACAGCTGCGATTTACACCGTGGACGAGCGCGACGACGCCTCATTCGTGAAGGTCTTTGCTGCTGGTGTCGCCGCAGCCTTCGATCTTGGGCGTACCGCCTCACGTGTGTTTCAACTGGTTCTGCAGGAGTACGAACGAGCCCCTATGCGTCAGGGCTTCGCCGAGAGCATCGAGCTTGCGTGGTTCAACGACGGTCTATCAGGCCGATCCGTGGATATGAGCGAAAAAACCTTCCAGAGGGGCCTCAAAGAGCTGTTGGCCAAGCAATTTCTGGCCCCCCGCTCTCCCTCCACGTTCTGGGTCAATCCGGCCCTGTTCTTCAAGGGCGACCGTGTGAAGTTCATCACCGAATACCGCAGGAAAGGTTCTCGGGTATCGGCTACTCCGGCTGTCACAGTTGCCACCGGAACTGAAACCCTTGAATAACCCTGACAAATGGGCCGCGTATGACGTGGCCCGAAGCCGCCTGCTGACGAAGATCGCAGAGTACGATCACTTGATTGACCTGGAGCAATCAGCCGCGGTGCCCAACGCCGCCAAAATAGCGGCATTGGAGAGCGAGCAAAGCGCTCTGATCGATCAATCAGACCTGCTCAGCCCTGAACCGCATTTCATCGAAATTGGCGATCCAGATGACTCCATAGAGCCGCTGCCTATTTTTGTTACTCGACGCCTACCTTAGCGGCTGTATCCCCGGTCCTTGGGAGGTTTCGGGCTGCTCGGCTCTACGCCGTTCTTTCGATTCACGGCTTCGTTCGCATCGATCCGGTCAAGGATCGTCTTGACGTCTGCCGGCGTCTTGTCTGCATGTATTGGGGAATGCTTCAAAACGGCCTCTACCGCCTTACGCATGGGCTGCCGATGCTCGTTTACCGCCTCTCGGACGGTTTCTTTCTCGACCACATCCCAGTCCACTTTTCGCCACTGACCCATCTTTTCTTTGATCGCAGCCAGAGCCTTTGCAGCAAACACACAGGCTGTCCCTGCTGAGCGCTTGAGAACATCCGGCAAGGTTTCTATTCGGCGTGTTTTCTCATCCTCGACCTGTCGATCACACTTCAATTTTGCGGCGATTCTTATGAGCTCCCGTTTATCCGTAGGGTTCAGCCCATCGAACACCCCATCAAAGCCCTTCAGACGCTCCTGAGCCGCTTTAAGCCCCTGATCCTTGGCCTTGGCTGTATTTGCCATTTCTTTGGCTCTGCGGCGTTCCAGCTTCGCTACAGCCGCTTCTTTCATCGCCGGGGCGTAGTGCGTTTTGATGATTCTTGTCAGCCGCTCCGCAACCATTTCAGGGGTTTCTATGACGCTCCTGAGAATCTTTTTCTCCAGAACCGCAGGCTGTAGATGCTCAGCGGTCAGGTTTCCGTGTTTGTGTTCCTCGGCTTGGATCGCGGCGTAGAACTCTCGCACTGTCGTGTGCTGGGCCTTGCTGCCCTCGATGCCACGTTGCAGCCCGTGAATTCTGCCGACCTGATGCGCGAAATCAGTCTGCATTTCATTGAGCGCCTTAGCCCCGCCTAACCATTTCTTGGCGTTCAAGCGTCCCGAGTCTGGATCGACAGGAACCACGTAGGCGTACATATGCGGCGTCTTTTCGTCCCTGTGAATACCGGCATAAACCACCTGATCCACACCGTGTTTGCTTCGCAACCACTCTAAGGCGTCTTTGAAATATTCGTCCTGCTGCGCCCTGGTCTTATTCGTCATGTCCTCTGGACTTGCCGTCACCAGGTACTCGATGGCCAACACAGCGTCTTTACGATATTTGCCCGGTAGAGCGGCATTGAACGCAGCGATCCCCTCAGCGACTGAGTTCGCGCCAATGTGCGTGTTCTCAGTGAGTCGCTCGGGATCTGCGTTTGGGGTGTCCTGCTCTCGGAAGGCGTGTTTCATCGACCGGCGCACAGCGACGGGTGATTTCAGTTTTTGCGTTCTTAAAATTGCGTATCCCATTGGGCGAGCATAGCGAGGAGCACAACTTGAATACAAGTGGACTCACTACACTTTGTACCAAAGTTGCTCGCCACTTCGGGGATAAAACCTGCGCGGGCTTCGCCCTTACCCAAAGGCTCCTTGTCCCCTTCCACTCCAAATGCAGGTAGTGGCCATCTGCCTTCGCGGCAATGCGTTCATTGAGAAAAAATTCATCGGCTCGCGGATCGTTGGGTCAGTCGCATTCTTCATTTCAATAAAATTTCAGCTCTTGCCGAGAAAGCCTAGTAATGGCTTAGTGCTACTTAAATCAGTATCTACAACCTTAGGAAAATGGAATTCATGCTTCGGAAATACTCATCTATCGCTGGGTTGGTTTTACTCACATTAAGTATTTTTGCAGAACCAATTTATGCGAAGGATGTTCACGTCAGCGCATACACCCGCAGCGACGGAACCCACGTGCAATCTCATTATCGGTCAGCGCCAGATGGGAATTTCGACAACAACTGGAGCACCCTAGGTAACGTAAATCCCTATACGGGTGAACCGGGAACGTTAACCTCACAACGTACCAATACAGCTGAAGCCACAGCGGATACAACGGGCACATATGAGGATGATGGCGAATCAGACCCAGACTATGATCTTTGATGCATACGATCCGTATGAATCACCAGCTGTTTAGAGTCTGCAAACCGCACAAAACTTCTTCACACCCAGCACTAGTTGCTGAGATTTCAGGCATCGGTGACGATGAAGAAAACTCGCAAACCATCAGCGATCCAGAGGATATGTCCCTCTGCTATCGCCCCCTCAGACTGATTACGGGCAAGCGAAGCGCGCAGGCCGAAGGCAGCGCCGTGAAGGAGCGAAGCAGCCGCACACGGATCCACATCCTTGCGCTGTAGTAGTCGGCGCACAGCGACTGTAAGGGCGCTG
>NZ_JAENSQ010000073.1:0-3814 GCF_016613125.1 Pseudomonas sp. MF6776 | reverse complement strand
CTGACCGAGATCAGCCAGGAGGCCGACATGCGCAACTGTTTTGTCGAGATGGGCGCCTGGGAAGAAGACACCGAAAAGCGTTGGTAGGGCTTACGTTGGTTTTTGGTTCCATTGCTCCCCAAACCCCTTCTCCTACAGGAGATTCTTGTTGTGCTGAGGATGAGTCTGCCCCGTGCGCCGGTGGCGACGAGCAGGGCAGAAGGTACGAAGGGGCTGGAATCCGGTGATATCAAAAAAGTGCAAATCGCTTGGATCAGGAAAGGCTTTCGCGTACGGCGCCATTCCTGGCGACTTGCATGGCGCACCAGAGGAATCCCAGGCCGGAGCCGAGGTACACGGCAATCAGCCCCCAACCGAGCACATTCATCAGCCCGGCCAGTTGCACCTGGACCAGCAAGGCCACGACGGAACAGTCGACTGCGGTCAGAAGCAGCGCGTTGCGCGCCGGCAGGTCTGAGTTGCTGCGGACGAACCACAGCTCGATGGCGATCCCCAGGTAGACCAGGCCCAGAATGCGGCCCAGCAACGTGCCGGCGTCACCCAGCACCAATCCCGTCCACTGGAAGATCAGGTTGGGGTCGAAAGCCAGCAGCAGGGCCAGACCGACAGTCAGCACGCTCTTGGGGCGAGTGAAGAGAGTGATGTTCATGACTAGCTCCTGTTCTGCTGTTCGAGGAAGCAGATGATGTTTTGCCGATCGTCCTGCTTGCGCAGGCCGCCAAACGCCATCGCGGTACCCGGCAGGAAATTCATCGGGCCGCTCAGGAAGGCATCGAGCTTTTCCGCGTTCCAGGTGAAGCCGGCCTGCTCCAGGGTCGGCGTGTAGCCAAAGCCCTGCGCCGTACCGACCTTGCGGCCATACACGTCATGCAGACGCGGACCGACCTTGTGCTCCGCCAGCGAATGGCAGGCGGTGCACTTGGACTCGAACAGCTTTTGGCCGGCCGCGGCATCGCAAGCCGCCGCGGCCGTGCCGGAGATGGCGCAGAGGCCAAGGGCGAGAAGGAAACCAAGCTGCTTCATCCCAGCAGCTCCTTGACGAGCAGGGCCGCCTTGCCGCCCCCGCCGATGGCGCCGTCGATGAATCCGCGCCAACCCTCGCCGTGGTCGCCCTGGGCGAAGAACATGCGGCTACCCGGAGCCTTGCCGAAGTGATCGGCATACTTGCCGTACCAGCCGGGTCGGTAGCTGGCCCAGGTTCCCCGGCTGTAGGGGTCGAGGTTCCAGTCGTAACCGAAGCAGTCTTCCACTTCCATTTCCGGGAAGAAGGACTGCATGACCTGCTGCACGGCGTCCCGATCCAGGACGTCGAGCTTGGCGGGATCGTCGCCAAAGCCGATGAACAGCGTGTGGTCCTCGGCCTTGGCGTAGGTGAACACCACATTGAGGGGATGATCCGAGTCGGCCAGACCATACAGCTTGCCTTCCCCACCGACCTTGCCCTTGACCTTGATGACCGCCTTGACTCCGGTGCCGGCGTGCCGTTCGTGAGCGGCCTCGATCAGCTTGGGGTCCAGCGCCGGAGAGAACTCGATGTTGGGCAGCACGTTCATCGGCAGCGCCAGGACCACGCTGCCCGCCACAATGCGCTCACCCTTCTGGGTGGTGACGACCACGTGGTCGCCCTTGTCCTCGACCTTCTTCACCGGCGTAGACAGCCGCACTTCGGGCTTGCCGTCTTCGATCATCGCGTTGATCAAGCTGATGGTGCCGTCCTTGAAGGTGTAGCGAGTGAGCGAGTCGTTGAGGACCGACAGGTTGTAACCCGGCAGGGCCCACCAACGTGCCATCTCGTTGTAGGAAACCTGGTCAGAGGGGCAATGGGACATACCCACCAGATACGAGTCCACGGCAGCGCGATGCACAGGGTTGAGCTTCAACTGGTCGAGGCGATCACGGGCACTCAGGCTGTCCTGCGCCATGAGCTTGTTCCAGCGGAAGCGGGAGTCGTAGGGACGTTCCCAGATGTCGCGAGCGTCCGCGAAGTAGGTATCGAACGCTTGCAGCACCGGCAGCAGCTCTTCGCCAGCAAGTTGCGTCCGCTTGCCTTCCGCCAGGATCACCATGGTTTCCAGTGACGATTCAGCGCGTTCCGGGGATTCGATGACCTTCAGGCCATAGCGCTGGGTCTCGGCCCAGACGAAGGGCTGGGTCCAGTGAATCCAGGTTCCGCCCAGCTCCACCTTGTGGCCGGCGAACTCGGTGCTGAAGGTGCGACCGCCAAGGCGATTGCGCGCCTCCAGCACCAGCGTCTTGTAGCCATTCTTGCGACAGTCACGGGCGGCGGTGACACCGGCGAAGCCGCCGCCGATCACCACCACGTCGTAATCGCAACCCGCGGTCTTGCAGCCTTTCTGTTCAGCGCCCATGGCATTTGCCATGACCCCTGCGCCTGCCACCACAACCGCGCCAGCCCCGGCGCCACGCAGGAAACCACGACGACTGACGCCCTTGGCGTCGTCTTTTTCATCGGCCATCGACCCACACCTCATTTGTCATTGTTCTTGAAGTGAAGGGCGCAAGAAGCTGCCAGCTGAGCGATGTACGTCAGCCTGAAGTCACGCCCATCTGCGGGGATAAGCTATGCGACGCCCCCAGGCGCAGGCTTGGCAGCTCATGACAAAATCGTTGGCAGCGGATGACAATCCGCTCGGAAGGTGGGCGGCTCGATTCAGGATCGGCCGCGTTGGCGGAACTGCTGGGGAGTCAGTTGGGTCCAGCGGCGGAAGGCTCGGCAGAAGGAACTGGCTTCGGAGTAACCGAGCAGCAGTGCGATCTCCGTCAGGCTGTAGTCGGATTGCATCACATAGCTCTCGGCCAGGGAGCGGCGCACATCCTCCACCAACTGGCTGAACTCGACGTTCTGCTCGGCCAAACGCCTCTGCAATGTACGAACGCCAATCTTCAGGTCGCTGGCCACCTGCTCCAGGCTGGCACAGCCACTGCTCAGGCTGCTGGCAATGTGGTGGGCGACCTGGCTGAGCACGTCTGTCGACGCCGCCCGGCTTTGCCGCTGCTGTTCAAGGAAGGGCTCGAGGGCCTGGAACAGGCGCTGATCGGCGGTGCGGATTGGCATGTCCAGCAACTCGCGTGAGAAGTACAGCCGATTGTCCGGCTGCTCGAAGCGAATGGGACACCCAAATACCTCGCGGTGGGAGGCCAGGTCGCTGGGGGCCCGATGCTCGAAATCCACTCGAACAGGTGACAGCTGCGGATTCCGGGTCACCTCACGAAGCAGGTTGAGGATGGTGCAAATGGTGAATTCCGCATCCTGGCGACGCTGCACGATGGACGCGTCGGTGACCCGATAGGCCAGGCTAATCCGCTTGCCGTTGTCCTCGAAGTCCAGTTGCGTGGCCTGGGTCAACACCACCATGAAGCGGCTCAGGCTCCGCAGTACCAATTGCATGGAAGGGGCACAGCGTATGGCATGGCCATAGGCACCGAGCTCACTGCTCTCAGTGCGCATGGCCACCTCCAGGCCAATGGTCGGTGAAACCTCGCTACCAAGCACCTCCCAGAGGGCGACGTACTTTGTCACTGGAATTTCTGATTCCGGTGCGCTGAGAATCTGCTCGCGCAGTCCGACAGCAGCGAGGTGCGGGCGAAACAACTCTGCGTTGCGACGGAAGAAGCTTTCGGCAAGGACGGTATGGCAGCTAGACGACGGCATTGAACGCCCTGGGATGTTGGTGCTGATGGAAAATTGACCCACCCTGCCGATTGAAATTTGACCCAGGGCGGATTGCTGATTTCTATATCAGCAACTGTGGATAAGTCTATCAGCGCAGCTGCTTTAAAATCCCTTCCTTTC
>NZ_JAENSQ010000072.1:0-3948 GCF_016613125.1 Pseudomonas sp. MF6776 | reverse complement strand
ATCATTTCCATACTGATCACCCTGTGTTCTCCTGCTCAAAAATTGAGCAGAAGCAGTTGAACACCTGGGTCAGTTTTCAGTCGGCAGAACAGCCTCTACTGGGTCAGTTTTCGGTCAGCGGCAACATGGACTGCGTCTCGTCTCGGCTGCTTGAGCCTCAAGAAAGATTATTTTGTATGGTTATGGCGGGGGGGCTGGGTACGCTGGCTCACCCGCCACCCAGCTATCAGTTTGCCCCATGAACGGGTACAAACCCGCCCCCTACGGCCCTGCCGGGTGTTTACAGTTGCGTCCATCAATAGCCTGGCGTCGCCAGGCAAAAAGTGGATAAGGCAATTCGTAGATGCAGATTCGATTCGGCCTCGACGCCCAGCAACTGAAATTAGGCAAAACCGTCCCTGTGATTTGGGACAGTTTAAAGCTAGTCAATGGCCATACGCTTATTGTGGGTATGTCCGGCTCGGGTAAAACCTTCACGCTTCGAAAAATGATCGCTCAGTTGCTTAGATCTGCGGGGCACCAGATCCCGCGCGTTCACCTTTTTGATGTGCATGGTGATCTGGAGATACCTGGTGCTTCCGAGGTCCGGTTCTCCGAGCAGACGTGTTGGGGGTTCAATCCTCTGAAGGTCAACCCCGACCCGCATTTTGGCGGCGTCAGAAAACGAATCCAGTCTTTCATGGCCACCATGAATCGGACCATGCGCACGATGGGGCCAAAACAGGAGGCCTGCTTGCGTAATATTTTGACCGACGTCTACGCCCAGTACGGATTCAAGCAAGATGATCCGTCGACTTGGTATGTCCAGGATGAGACCGCGGTGCTGATGAGTGATGGTCATGAGGAGCGGCTGTTCATTGATGTACCAAAGGCCGAAAAAGACGAGGCAAAGGCCTTGGGCGCACGTTGGAGTGGTGGGCCTCTCTACTCCTGGTACATCAATCAGGACCAGTACGAAGGAGCTGTGACCCGTTGGCCTCCAAAGCTCATGGCCAGAACAAACCCGTCGATCAAAGATGCTCTGAGAATGGCTCAGAATATCCTGCAGCAGTCCTTCCTGGGATCGGGGGCCGACGCGGTCACCTATCTTGAACTCGCCAACAGATCAGCACAGTCCTACCGCAAAAAGGCGATTCAAGCTCTTCGCAAAGGTGAGGCGAACTTTGAGGACGAGGCTGGCAAGCTGGAGCTGGACAAGGCCAAAAAGAAAGCAATCGACGCCTTCGCGACTTACGTGGAATCCATCACCACGGGCCGAGAGCTGAACTCTCTGATGAAGTACGACAGCACTGACGTGCTGAAGTCTGTTGTCGACCGCCTGCAGAATCTCGATGCGATCGGCATTTTCAAACCGACTCCTCCGCCGTTCGAAATGAGTAACCCCATCTGGCGTTACAACATCCACGCGCTGTCAATGGAGGAACGAAAGTTGTTCGTACTCTTCAAGCTCGAGGAGTTATTCATGGCCGCGGTGGAGCGAGGCCCTCAGGACCATATTCAGGACGTAATCATCTTGGACGAGGCGCATATCTACGCCGACGATGATCCAGACAATCCAATCAACACCATCGCAAAAGAGGCGCGAAAGTTTGGCGTGATGCTCGTGGCAGCATCCCAGAGTCCGACGCACTTTCCGGAGGACTTTGTCGCTTCAGTGGCCACCAAGATTGTGTTGGGTATTGACGAGATTTACTGGAGGCCAAGCGCGACAAAACTGCGCCTGCGCGAAGAAGCATTGGCGTGGGTAACCTCGACTAAGACGATGCTGGTCCAGCTCAAGATGAAAGGCGAAACACAAAACGACTGGGCCTGGTGCTCAATAGCCTAATGGGGACAGCCATTTGAAAACTTTACCAATCGCGATGCTTTCGCTGTTGCCGCTATTTGCAATTGCGGGCCAGACACCAGTTCCTCAGGACCCGGCACGAGAGCCAATACCTGAAGCGGCGATGCTAGATCGCCTTGAGCGTATTTCCCTTCCCATTGGCAAGGGAGCAATCTTGCAGGATCGTCGAGGCTGCCTGTGGAGTGTCATGGAGGGGGAGAAGGCCCCTCGCCTGGTTGCCCTGACCGATGGGATGAATAAGCCTCTGTGTCGCACTGTGGAGGCTGATCAGCCTTCTCTGAGTCCGCCAGTCCATCCAACCAAATAACAATTATAAATCCCACGACGAATGAGCTGGTGTGTTCAAAACAGCTCCACGAATGGTTGGATGCTGTTGGCGCGCTTGGGTAATCCATTTTTCGCTAAGTTCAGCGTGCAGCATTGCTCTGTGACGGATTTGGGCCGGCCATTAGAATCGGGGGCATAGGCGGCCATATTTGCCTCTGGTAATCGAACTCCTAGGAAAAAAATGAAAACTTCCGCTCAGATGAATTTCACGAATGAAGACCGAATTCAGATTTCCCATCCTCTCCTTTACGCACTCATGACCTATGGTGACGGATCAGCTACCAAGGTACCCATTTCAAACTGGAACTCGTGGGGCTTGGGATCGCGTGGGATTCTGACCTGGTTGGTGATGGAGGCTCTGAATGTTAGGCGGCATCCTTGGCATCCTGACGCCTGCCAAGCTTCTGCACCCAAAGATGAGGAGGCTGCTGGGGCGCTGAAGATTCTTAAGGAACACCTCGATACGCCCCACAAGGTCGAAATCGCGCTAGGTGAAATCAGGCGTATCTACGATCACACGCAGTCGGTATTTAAGCGGCGTGGAATTCGGACAGTTCAGCTTCATCGCAGCCTTTATGACGGAGATGAAGGGGGGGGCGAGGAGGGGTATGCCACCACCATCTTGGATATGTCTAGAGCGGCAAAGCGTCTTAATTACGAGCACTTCGATCTCCCTTCCAATGTCCTTACTTCATGGTGCGAGGGAGCCGGTTATGCAAGCTATCCAGTGACCATACAGGTCGAACATCCTGTAGAAAACGTCCTTTGGAGCAGTGATGTGATCGCTTCAAAAGGGGAGAAGCCAACCAGTTCGGCGGTTGAAAGTGGTGAGTGGATAGTTCTCAACCGGTCGTTAAATGGCCTGTTGAGCGTTCCAGCTGATGGGGTCATTGTGCACCGCAACTCAAATCTCTGGAGGCCAAGTTACGACCTGGAGGAAAGGATCGATTCCTGCAAGGGTTTAACTTCTGAGGAGCGTGCTGAGAAGTATCTCGCTAAGCAGCGAGGAAAGTTGGCGCCTCTGAAGGGATATTCCATTCCGCATTACCGCCAGGGGTTACTGAATCTCCGTTGGAGGGATCGTCTTAAAATTGCGCTGCAGGTAATGAGAACGCGGTGATACGCCGGTTGCAAATGCACCTTGCTGCCGCACGATAGTAAGCGTCTTGGCAACACACCTAACTGATGCCATCGCTTGAGGCTATGGTGTCCACTTAAGTGGACACCATTTTCAGCATTCTAAGTGGGCATGCGTGTTGGCACTGAAACAGTAATGGCGCGGGTTGTCGTAATGTTCGGTGCGGCGAGTAGGCACTGTGCTCATCTGTTTGCCAATTCCCGCGCGACACGGCTCTGAAGCCGATTTGGATGCCGAGCAACTTCAAGCTCTCGTGCTGGGGTGGGTAGCCTTAGCAAAGAATCGGTGCTGGTAGCTCAATCACGATTTTTTATGCCCTGGCCTTGTGGCCAATCTGTTAGTCGCCGCTGAGAGTCTGCTCTGGCACAATCAGCGGCATGATTTCTTCGACCAACCTCGACCAGGTGCCCCCAGAACAGTTTCGCACCTTTGCCGAACGGGGCATGCAGTTGCTGTTCCCAGTCGATGCCGCGGGCAAGAAGAACCACCGTCCTGAAACGAGTGTTGAATGGTCCTGAATTCAACACATAAGTGCAACGCTCACCCCTGTATGCACTTCGTACGGCGTCTTCCAGCCCAAGCGCTTGCGCGGGCGTAGATTGATCCTCGCTACTGTCCGATTGACGGCTTCGACGGT
>NZ_JAENSQ010000071.1:0-4146 GCF_016613125.1 Pseudomonas sp. MF6776 | reverse complement strand
GCTGAAACCTTGGGCATGACCGATTTGAATGGTGGCGCGCTCTTCAACGCTGAGTTCGGAATAAGACATAGGGACAGCACCGTACCGGAAAGGTCAGGTGTTGCACTCAGTTTTCGCCGCCGCCCTGTTTTATGATGATGTCAAGATCGGCGAATCTATCGCTCTGACGATTGGGCAGGAGGGCACCACGATTGATCGAGTTATCCCTTGGAAAACTATTGCCGATCAAAACAGTGGAACTAAAGTTCTTCGTTATACCTTGAGCTCTCCCAACACGCACAATCCAACGGACTCTCGGCCGAAAGTTATTCCAGTGGATCCGTTCCCGATTGAAATGGCGGCTCCGGAAATATTGGGCCTTGCGGGGCCGGCAAGACGGATCGGATGCTCCACATTGAATTTCCCTACAGCCACTGTACCGAATGATGGTACAGAAAGGAGAAACCTGCGTGTACGGGTGATACCAAACACATACACAGTGGATGGTGAGACCATTACACTGAAGTTTCAGGGGATGACTATAGAAGATGTTCCTGTGCCTATTCCTGGTACTGACGCTGAAGCCACGTTTCCCATTGTCGGAACATTCCCTGCGGAGGGCGTCGTGATTGAAATCGGCGATTATATGGAGGACTTCAAACCCACGCACCTGGCAAACGGCAGAGTGACTTATTCAATTTCGCGTGGAGGTGCAGGTAATAATCCGACACCCGATTCCCTGCCTGCGATACGCGCGCTGGATCTGGATGATAGTGAGGGACGGTTCTGTGAAGATTTTTTTTCTCCTACACCATAAGTAAGTTATCGGGGGGGCAGTGCGGCCAGGAAGCCGTTCGCTGCCCCTCCTTAATTAATCCCGCTCCTGAATAAATTCTGAATAACTCTCGTCGGCCTTGAACGACCATTCGCGCTCTAAATAAAGAAAAGTCCTACAGAAAAGAGTGAGTCTTCTCTATAGCCTTGCGATCCTCAAAGGCTGGCTAAAACGCCTTCATTCCAAGTCAGAAGCAGGTATTCACTATGTGGGGTAAGTCGTTACCGGGCGGGAATCGCTCGCGGTGCTGCGTCATTTTAAGTCCTTCATTGTTGGCACTTTTTAGCGCTTTTGCCAGCGCTGCGCCGGTCGTGGAACGCGAGGAAACCGTCAACGGCGGCACTCCGCAAACATGGGATCTTGCGCAAGATGCGAAACTGACTGTCAATGGCGCACAAACGCTCGCCATCACCGCTGACAGTTCAGCGCTGATCGTCAATCCAGGTAGCTCGACGCAGCAGATATCAGCGCGCAATGGGTCAACTGTCAATTTGAGTGGCACAACTGTCACAGGTGTTGGTGGCTTGGCGGCGGTTTTTTTGAGCAACAGCAACGCCACGATCGACAACAGCACTATTACGGGTAATCGGGTAGGACTACAGGTCGTTCGCGATGCGAATACGCAGATCGGTTCTCAGGTCACCGTCACCGGCGGAACCACGATCAGGGGTGGAACAGGGGGCGCGCTGGTCAGCGCCTACAGCGTCCTGAACCTCATCGATTCCAGTCTTCTCGGAACCGGCGCCAACAGTTATGGACTTCGCTTGAGCAGTGGCCAAGCGATTGGGCGAAACAGCACGATTGTTGGTGGCCGTGAAGGTGTGGTCATCGGCTTTGACCCCAATGAAGTACAGCCAGCGGTGTTGAGCCTCGAAAACACTACGGTACAAGGTAGAACCGGCGCGGCGATCCTGGTGGATTTTGCCAACCGTGCGGACTCGACAGCCTCCATAACATTGACCAACTCTAGTTTACTGGCTGGCAATGGCACGTTGCTGGATGTCAAAGGAGGTGCGAATACATCGCTGGTGGTCAACGGCAGTACGCTGACGGGCGATATCGTTACGGAGCAAGGCAGCACCACAAAATTGATTTTGCAAGAAAACTCAACGCTGACAGGGCAGCTGCATAATGTTGCCAGCGCCACGATCAACGACAGTGCCAAATGGGTGCTTACAGGTAACAGCAACATCGATCAGCTTTCCTTGAACAACGGAGGTTCGGTGGTTTTTGGGGCTAGCGATGCCTTCTATCAACTAAACGTAAACTCACTGTCCGGCGATGGTCGCTTCTTAATGGGCACCGACTTTAGTACGGGTCAGACGGATCTGCTGAATGTCACCGGAGTCGCCCATGGGACCCATGAACTGTTGATCGCCAGTAGTGGCGTTGACCCTGCCAGCGGGCAACCTATTCGCGTTGTGCAAACGGCAGGGGGGGATGCACAGTTTTTCATCGAACGCGACGTCGACCTCGGCGCCTTTTCCTATGCCTTGGCTAAAAGCGGTAACGATTGGATACTCGATCCCAGTACGCGTACGGTCAGTCCTGGGGCGCGCTCCGTGCTGGCGCTGTTCAATACGGCTTCGACTGTTTGGCTGGGTGAACTGACTTCTCTGCGCACCCGGATGGGTGAACTGCGATTCAATGGCGGACAGTCTAGCGCATGGGCACGTACATATACCAATAAATACAACGTCAGCGATGGTTCAGGTGTTGGCTATCAACAGCGTCAGCACGGCTTTACGTTGGGAGCGGATGCTCCGTTGCCCTTGGGTGATGGTCAATGGGTGATCGGCGTAATGGCGGGTCAAAGTCAGTCTGACCTTGACCTCGGTGCCGGCACATCGGGTAGCGTTGATAGTTACTATCTGGGTAGCTATCTAACCTGGCTGGATGCGCAGACAGGCTACTACGCTGATTTTTTAGTGAAGGCCAACCATTTCCGTAATGACGCCAAGGTGGGGTTGAGCGATGGTTCTCGAGCCAAAGGTGATTATGATAATTCCGGGGTTGGCGGTTCGGTAGAGTTCGGCAAACACATCACTTTGGCTGATGGGAATTTTTTGGAGCCCTACACCCAATGGTCTGCTGTGGTCATCGAGGGCAAGGATTATTCTCTGAGCAACGATCTTCGAGCTGACGGGGATCGTACTCGCTCGTTTATCGGCAAGATAGGCGTTACCGCGGGACGGAACATTGAGTTGGGGCAAGGCCGGGTGGTGCAACCCTACATGCGTGTCGCATGGGCTCACGAGTTTGCGAAAAATAATGAAGTACAGGTTAATAACAACGTTTTCAATAATGATCTTTCAGGTTCTCGCGCAGAGGTGGGGGCGGGTGTCGCAATGGTTGTCGCGAAAAATTTGAGTGTTCATGCTGATTTTGAATACAGCAACGGGCAAAATATAGAACAGCCGTTTGGTGCCAATATCGGTTTGCGCTATACGTGGTAATAAAACAGTTATAAGAAAAGGAAGCGAAAGCTTCCTTTTCTTGTTTTGTTGATTATTTATGCAACGAGGCGAGGCTTGCTCGAAACCGAAATAGCTCCCTTCGCGTTAAACCTGATTTGAAGAGTGATTTCTTTTTGCTTGTCATCGTCCCGATTCTCAAGGATGACGTTTTCCAGGTTTCCGAAAAGAACTCGAGCAGGGGCTTCGTATACAAGAACCGCTGTTCCGGAGCGTTGAGTATAAATAACGGGGTTCTCAGGATCGCTGTTGTCGGCGAATGTGATGCGAACCTCATGCGAATCAGGTGCCAGAGAGTAAGTGCTGCTTGGTAATCCTTTAGTGAACGAAAGTGTAAGCTCCTTCGTTGCGAACGTCGGCGCAGGGCCGCGTTCACGAGCAAACATGACGTGTGCAGTCCCATGCGGCGGTGGGAAAACCTGTTCCGAAAGCTCCACAAGTCTGGCGTTAAAGGGCTCTGTACCATTTATAGTTCCTTCACAATTACCCGTACCGACTTCATTTCTTCGCTTTGTAATTTTGCTGGTCATTATTGCGGTCTCCATGTCATGACGAGATATCCCGCTATTAAACGAAACTTCCGGGATGAGGCTATAAAACCGTTTATATTCGTTGCTTGTAAACTGTAAAGCTTGACAGTTTACAATTGGGGGAAAGTGTGATTTTTGCTGTTTCGGGGCCAGTTGTTTATTGTTCGATTTTCTGATGGCGTTAATCCTATGATTTTATTGAGGGCGGTTGCAGGAGCTGAGTGCAACACGGTTATTGAATTGAAGCCGGAGCATCATGCCGCATTGCCATGGAGTTTTGCATGACCTCTCCCATCACCTCGATGGGGCATTTGAAGTCGAAGCGCTT
>NZ_JAENSQ010000070.1:0-4527 GCF_016613125.1 Pseudomonas sp. MF6776 | reverse complement strand
GGGGTTTGGGGAGCAATGGAACCAAAAACCAACGTAAGCTCTGAATCCCACCGTAAAGGGGCTTTCCGATCTCCAGCTCACCCGCCAGGCATTACTCTCTGATCAGTGCCTCGATGATCGGGCAGATCGTTCCGCCGTCTCCCGCATCACATTGCTGCACCAGTTCGCCTAACAGTTGCTGCATGACGACCAAGTCGGCCATCTTCTGCTCGATCAACGCGAGCTTGCGTGCAGCCCGTGCTCGCGTTTCGGCACAGGCGCACGACTCATCCAGCGTCAGCAGTCCACCGACTTCCGAGAGCGTGAAACCCAGCGCCTGAGCCCGCTTGATGAAACGCAGTCGCTTCACCATGTCCACCGGATAGCGCCGATGGCCACCCAAGGGTTTGGCTGGTTCATCCAGCAGCCCGCGTCGCTGGTAGTAGCGGATCGTCTCGACGTTCACCCCGGCGGCGTCTGCCAGCTTGCCAATGGTCAGCTCTGTGGCCATCACTTTCTCCTTGATTCCGTACTTTGGTACGGAGTTTAGAATAGCACCTAGGCAATCAGGCTCAGGAGATGGGAATGGGGATGCAACTCACCGGGAAAGGCTCGCTGGTCGCGAGTTCGCTGACCGCCATCGGTGCGTCGGTGTGCTGTGTCGGGCCACTGGTGCTGTTGGCACTCGGTGTCGGCGGTACGTGGGTGGGCGCTCTGACCATGATGGAGCCACTACGCCCCCTCTTCATCGGGTTGACTCTACTGTTCCTGGGATTGGCATTCCGCAAGCTCTACCTGGTGCCACAGGTTTGTACGCCAGGTACACCCTGCGCCGATCCGCGCACGCTCGTGCGACAGCGACTCGTGTTCTGGATCGTCAGCGTGCTGCTGCTCGGCCTATTGGCCGTGCCGTGGCTCGCCCCGCTGTTCTACTGAAGGAGATTAACCATGCGCAAACTGCTGATCGCCGTGCTTTTCGCCTTGCCCTTCGTGGCGCTGGCGGCTCCCCCGAAAACCGTCACGCTCGACGTGCAGAACATGACGTGCGGACTCTGTCCGATCACGGTCAAGAAGTCGCTGGAGAAGGTGTCCGGCGTGAGTGACGTCCAGGTCAATTTCGACCAGAAGACGGCGACCGTCACCTACGATCCCGATAAGGCCCAGCCCGAGGCACTGACTGAGGCGACCGCGAACGCGGGATACCGCTCCACAGTGCAGAAGTGAGGTCACGATGAGCGCCATTGTCCTTGAGTCCGTGCTGACTTGCCCGCGCTGCGGCTTCGCCAAGCCGGAAACCATGCCCACGGACGCCTGCCAGTTCTATTACGAGTGCAGCAACTGCAAGGCGCTGCTGCGCCCCAACCCAGGGGATTGCTGCGTTTTCTGTTCGTTCGGCTCGGTGAAGTGCCCGCCGATCCAGCAGCAGCTTGGGTGTTGCTCATAGCGTTTAGGGGGATCACAGGTCGTCGTCTGGATTACGCAGTGGCCGCAGCTCGCCGCGCGCAACTTCTTCCGGTACCGCAAAGGAATACCGCCCGAGCATGTTGATGTGCTCGTAGATCAGCGGCGATAGCCGGGCCAAATCCTCTTCCAGCACTGGATAGCCGTGCTGCTTGAGCCGTTCCACGGCCGCCGTCATGTAGAGGGTGTTCCACAGCACGATGATGTTCACCACCAGGCCCAGAGCACCGAGCTGGTCTTCCTGGCCTTCGCGGTAGCGCTGGCGGAGCTCGCCGCGTTTGCCGTGGAACACGGCGCGGGCCAGGCTGTGCCGGCCTTCGCCTCGGTTCAACTGGGTCAGGGTGGCGCGGCGCTTGGACTCGTCGTCGATATAGGTCAACGTGTGCAGAGTCTTTTCGATCCGCCCGAATTCGGCCAGCGCCTGGGCCAGCCGGGTGGGTCTATCTCCCGTTTGCAGCGTGCGCATGATGCCAGTCGCCGGCACCCGGCCGAGTTTGAGCGAGCCGGCCAGGCGCAGCAGGTCGTCCCAGTGCTCGGCGATCAGGTCGAGTTTGACCGACTGGCGGGCCAGCCCGTTGAGCTTGCCGTAGTCCGCGTCCGGGCGCGTGCGCCAGAAGCGGGTACCGCCGACATCGGCCAGCCGCGGACTGAAGTGGTAGCCAAGTAGGCGGAAGAGCCCGAACACCACATCGCTGTAGGCCCCGGTGTCGGTCATGATTTGCGTCGGCTGCAACTCGGTCTGCTGTTCCAGCACGACCGCCAGCAACACCAGGCTGTCGCGCAGCGTGCCGGGCACGGTGATGGCGTTGAGGCCGGAGAATTGGTCGGAAATCAGGTTGTACCAGGTGACACCCCGGCCGGTGCCGAAATACTTCGGATTGGGGCCGGCATGCACGGTGCGCACCGGTACGACGAAGCGCATGCCATCGGCGGAGGCGACCTCGCCGCCACCCCAGACTTGGGCCAGTTCCAGTTGGCTTTGCGCTCCGACCAGGATGGCGTTAGCCGCTGACAGGGTGTCGTCGCGGATATAATTCTGGCTGACCCAGGACAGCCGGTCACGGCGCAGCGCCGGGTTGTCGGTGCGGATCAAGGGCTCCAGGCCGGTGTTGCAGGCCCCGCCCAACAGCACCGCGCAGAGGCTGGTGACCAGGTTGTCGGCGCGTGCATTGCGTTCGGAGACATGGGTGAAGGCCTCGGAAAAGCCAGTGCGGGCGGCGATTTCCAAGAGGATTTCCGGCAGATCGACACGCGGCATCAGGTCAGACACGGCCGCCCGCAGTTGCAGCAACGAGCAGGGCTCGTCCAGCTTGTCCAGCGCCCCGAGCGACAGTTCGGTCTTGCCCTCGGTGTTCTCGCTCAGTTGAATCGCCGGGTTGTCGGGCAGGCGCGCGGCTACTGCCAGCCAGGTTGCATCCAGCTCGACGGACAAGGCGTCCAGGGTGGTTTTGGCGTCGATGGTCAGGCCCAGTGACCGGCAGATGATCGGTCGCGCCGCCAGCCATTCGGCACCGTCGAGCAGGCCAAGGCGCGGGTCGGCATAGCGCCAACTGGGCGAGACGAAGACATCGCGGCGGCGCAGGGCCGTGCGCAGCGCATCGAGCGTGCAGAACACATAGGCACCCATGTCGAGGGAGCCATCTTCGCGGGTGATGTGCTTCTGCCAAGCCTTGGCCACGATCTCCTGCGGCGCGTCATCCTCTGGCTTCCGGCGCGGCAGGTTCAGTTGCAGCCACTCCAGACTAGCCGCCACGCCCTTGCCGGCCGGGCTGAAGCCGAAGCGGATGTGCTTGAGCAGGTCGGGCAGGAAGCGGCGCACGCTGCGGTAGCGCGCTTCCAATGCAAGAAAATAGACGTCATCTACCGGGCGGATCAGCGCGTTGACCTCTTCCAGGGCCTTTTCCAGGGTGGTCCTCGGCAGGTCGTTGAACAGCCGGGCGCGCACGTTGTCATCGCTGATCGAGCTGTCCAGCACGACCTTGCACGCGGCGGCGAGCGTCGCGGCCGACCGATCCAGGTCTTTCAGGCTGCGCATGCGGGCTTTCTTGTCGGCCTTCTCCGCGTTGCTGAACAGGTCGCGCAGCAAGGCCTCCAGGACTTCCAGTGCGTCGTCGTGCGCAGTCGCCTCCAGGCAGAGTGCGAAGGCCACCAGTGTCGCCATCCGCCGCGACGCCGGCAGCCGATTAATCGCGGTGACCTTGGCCGTGTTGGCGAAGCGGGCCAGGGCGGCGATACGGCTGGGAGGGATGTGCGCCGCCGCCGGCAAGGTGATGCCGATGCCGCGCACGTCATCGAGCCGGCGCAGTGCCCGAATCAACGCGGGGCCACTGACCATGACCGGGCCGGAGCGCAATTGATCCAGCCGGGAGCTGCGGTTGCCTTCGGCCACCGTCAGCAAGTCTTGCAGTTGCAATCGCTGTTCCTCAGTCACGCTGCGGCCCAGCGTAAACCAGAGGCGTTCTTCGACCCGACTGCGCAACTGGGCGATAAAGCGCTCTAGTTGAGACACACCAGGCAGGAGGACTTTCTGTGTGAACAGCCACGAGGTGGCTCGCTCAAACAGCACTCCCGGCCGGTCGGTGCCCGTCCAGCAGAGGGCATACAGCCAGCGGCTCAAGCGAAAGCCGATGCCCGGATCGGTGAAATGACGATAGCCAAAGCGGTTCTGAATATCGGTGGCATGTATCCAGCGGCGATGATCGCTATAGCGCTGGAGGCAGTCGGGGTCTGGAATCGCCAGTTGTCGGCAAAGCACCTGCAGGACTTCCACCGGCACGGCGGCGGGCTTGTCCGGCAGAACGCCAACGAAGCGGACGGTGGTCAGCAGAACGGCATAACCCAGACGGTTATGGTTACCCCGCAGCACCTGGATGGCTTCACGGTCTTCATCGCTCAGGTGGAAGTAACGTTCCAGCTCTTCACGGCTGGGCGAATCAACATAGCGGCCAAAACCGTCGCGTTGCTCTTGAGTCAGAAAACCGACCGGCATTGATCACAGCACCTCGACGCAGAACACGGCGGGCGTGACGATCCGCGTGCGTTCGATGTGCCCGCGTTGCAGCAGGCCGGCGCGGCGATCACCGGTTA